>JACSRS010000124.1 GCA_014879655.1 Burkholderiaceae bacterium | reverse complement strand
ACCGGCACCAGCCTGACCACGATCTTCACCGGCACGAAAATCGACGATGCCCTCTACGAGGAGCTGGAAACCGCCCTGCTGATGGCCGACAGCGGCGTCAAGGCCACCGAATTCCTGCTGACCGACCTGAAGCGCCGCGTCAAGGAGAGCAAGACCACCGATCCGGCCGCCGTCAAGGGCCTGCTGTCGGACGCCATCACCGATCTGCTCGCGCCGCTGCAAAAGACGCTGCAGATCGGCGACCGGCCCGACAACCTGCACGACGGCAAACACGGGCCGACGGTGATCATGGTCGCCGGGGTCAACGGCGCGGGCAAGACCACGTCCATCGGCAAGCTGACCAGCCACCTGGCCCAGTCGGGCGCGACGGTGCTGCTGGCAGCGGCCGACACGTTCCGCGCGGCGGCGCGCGAGCAACTCGCGGTCTGGGCCACGCGCAACACGGTGGAAATCATCAGCCAGCAGGGCGGCGACCCGGCAGCGGTCAGTTTTGACGCGGTCAGCGCCGGGCGTGCCCGCGGCCGTGACGTGGTGCTGGTGGACACGGCTGGGCGCCTGCCGACGCAACTGCACCTGATGGAGGAGCTGAAAAAGATCCGCCGCGTGGTGCAGAAGGCCGACCCGACGGCGCCGCACGAAGTGCTGCTCGTGATTGATGGCAACACCGGGCAGAACGCGCTGGCGCAGGTGCGCGCGTTCGACGACGCGCTGGCGCTGACCGGCCTGGTCATCACCAAGCTCGACGGCACGGCCAAAGGCGGCGTGTTGTGCGCGATCGCCCGCGAAAAGCCGGTGCCGGTCTATTTCATCGGCGTCGGCGAGAAGATTGAAGACCTGGAAACCTTCAACGCCCGGGAATTCGCGCAGGCACTGTTGTCGTGATCACGACAAAGCCGATGCGGAGGAATGATCAACGGCCCGATTCCGGCTCTTCGCCGGCGTAGTTGCGCCACTGCTTCATGGCGTTGCGCATGGTCAGCACCTGGCGCTCAAAACGGGGACAGGCTTCGCAGATCGCGAGGTGAAAACGCAACGCGACCCGCTCGACGATGGGCAGGTCGCGGTCTTCGCGTGCGATCAGCAACGCAGAGACTTCCTTGCAGGTACGCATCAGCGGCATCATGGGCTTGTGGGGCGGGAAAACCAGTTCAGATCCAGACATTCACGCAGCCGCAACCGGGCACGGTGCAGCTGGACGTACAGGTTCGTCGGCGTGATCTGCAATTCCTTACAGATGTCGTCGCTCGACAGCTCCAGCCATTCGCGCATCAGGAACAGCCGCCCCTGAACCGGCGGCAGCTTGTCGGTGCAGGCTTCGAGCACCGCAAAGAACTGCCGGCTGCTCAGGTCCTGCTCGGGGTTGCCCCAGTCGGCCGGCGGCTCGGCGAAATGATGGCGCTGCCGAAAGGCCATCTGCTCCAGCGGGTCGGCCTGCTCGTCGGCAGTGTCGTTGCCCACACAAACTTCCCGACCATGGTGGCGCAGCGCATCGATGACCTTGTGCTTGAGGATGCCGACCAGCCAGGTTTTCAGCTGCGAGCGGTTGCCAAACGACTGCGGCTTGGCCAGCGCTGCCAGCACGGTCTCCGACACTGCATCCTCCGCCCAGGCGTCGTTGCGCAGCTGCAGGCGCGCAAAACGCAGCAGGTAGTCGCGGTTGGCGGCAATCTGCTGTTCGTATGAAAGTTGATCGGTCACGGCCATGCTGGACTGCAGTGTAATGAATCGGCCCGCGCGCAGACCAATACGCTGACCGGGTTGACCTTTTGTCCCGCCCTTCCTTCAGCCTTTCACAGGAAATTCGCCATGCGCCTGCCCCGCACCCTGCCCTTGCTGGCCGCCCTTGTGCTGACCACCGGCCAGCTCGATGGCGCTCATGCCCAGACGGCAACAGTCGCGCCGCCTGCGGCAGCGGCGGCAACCGCCGGCATCCCCGACTTGCGGGGCACGGCCATCGACAACAAGCCGTTCGACCTGGCCAAACTTCGCGGCAAAGTGGTGCTGGTGTTTTTCTGGTCCACCGACTGCGCCGTCTGCCGGGACAAGATGCCCGAACTGCGTGCCAACGTGCAGGGCTGGCGCAGCCAGCCGTTTGAAGTGGTCACGGTGAGCGAAGACCGCAAGCGCCAGGACCTGCTCGATTACGAACGCCTGGTCAACGGCACCGTGCCGGCCAACCAGCGCTTCATCACGCTGTGGGCCGGCGAGACCGGCTACATGGACTCGTTCACCAAGCGCCCGCGCCTGCCCGAGACCTTCATCATCGACAAGAAAGGGCAGATCGCGGCGCACTACCTGGGCCGCATCCCCGCCGAGGCCTGGGACAAGATCGCCGACCTGCTGTAGCCACTCCCAGCGCGGCGGTCGGGCTTCAGGCCTCGCGCCGGCGCGTGACCTTGTCCTTCAGTGTGACGAACTCCTCCGCCGCCGTCGGGTGAATCGCCACCACGGCGTCGAACTGCGCCTTGGTCGCCCCCATGCGGACGGCAATGCCGATGCCCTGGATGATCTCCGGCGCGTCCGGGCCAATCATGTGCGCGCCCAGCACCTTCTGCGTCGCCGTGTCCACCACCAGCTTCACCAGCGTGCGCTCGTCCCGCCCGGCCAGGATGTTGCGCATGGGCCGGAACGCGCTCTGGTAGACATCGATTTCGCCGTGCCGCTGCAGCGCCCGCTCTTCGGAAAGGCCGGCGGTGCCGATCGGTGGCTGACTGAACACCGCCGCCGGTACCACGGCCAGGTCGACCGGCTGCGGATTCGTGCCAAACAGCGCCTGGGCCACCGCAGCACCTTCGCGGATGGCCACCGGGGTCAGTGCGATGTGGTCGGTGACGTCACCCACGGCGTAAATGCCCGGCACGTTGCTGCAGCGCCATTCATTGACCTTGACCTCGCCCCTTTCACCCAGCGTGACACCGGCTTCGGCCAGGCCCAGCCCCTCGGTCGCCGGGACGCGCCCGGTGGCGTAAAGCACCGCGTCGAATGCCTCGGTGCTGCTGTTCTCGCCTTTCAGTTGAGCATCCAGCGTGCCGTCTTGCCGGCGTGACAGGCGCGTCACATCGGTATGCAGCAGCACCCGCACGCCCCGCGCGACCATGGCGTCGTGCAGATGCTGGCGGAGACTGTGATCAAAACCGCGCAGTACCTGTTCGCCCCGGTAGGCCAGCGTGACCTGCGCGCCCAGGCCGTGCAGGATGCCGGCAAACTCCACCGCGATGAAGCCACCCCCGACGATCAGCACGCGTCTGGGCATCTGCGGCAGGTCGAACACCTCGTTGGACGTGATGGCGTGCTCGATGCCTTCGATCGCCGGCAGGTAAGGCCGCCCGCCGGTGGCGATCAGGATGTTTTCTGCGCTGAAAGTCTGGCCGTCAACCGCCACCGTGTGCCGGTCGATCAGACGGGCATGGCCGTTCAGCACGGTCACGCCTGAGCGCTGCAGGTTGTCCTGGTACAGGCCGCTCAGGCGGCTGATTTCGCGGTCTTTGGCGGCAATCAGTTCCGGCCACGAAAAGGTGGCGGGCGGCACGCGCCAGCCAAAACCGGCGGCGTCTTCAAAATCGTCGGCAAAGTGCGAGGCGTAGACCAGCAGCTTCTTGGGCACGCAGCCGCGAATCACGCAGGTGCCGCCGTAGCGGAACGACTCGGCAATCGCCACGCGGGCGCCCAGCGTGGCCGCGATGCGCGCCGCACGCACGCCACCGGAGCCGCCACCGATGACGAACAGTTGATAGTCAGACTTTGCCATTTCGCGTTTCTCCTCTGCTTGTCCGTCTCGCCAGCAGCACACCCGTTGCACGCCGGCGGCACGCTTTCAGGATGACAGGAAAACCGAAGCCTTGCAGGCTGCGCGCTGGATTTATGCCCGACTGCGGAGGGCAAATATTTTTTGCCGGGACGTAAGAAAGTTGTCCCTTGCCAGACCAAGCCATAACCAGCTTTTTTGCACGCCGTTCCGGCAGCCGCTGGTTGAATCTTTACCTTCACCTCAAGGAGTTACCCCATGAACCAACGCGCCATGATCTCTGCTGCAGCCACTTCGCTGATGTCGCTCGCCCTGCTGTCCACGCCGGCGCTGGCCCAGGACACCGCCAAGGAAAAATGCTACGGCATCGCCAAGGCCGGCCAGAACGACTGCGCCAACCTGTCGGGCACGCACTCTTGCGCCGGCCAGTCCAAGGTGGACATGGGCAAGGACGAGTGGAAGTACGTCGCCAAAGGCACCTGCAAGACCATGAAAGGCATGACGGCCGACGAGGCCAAGATGTCGGGCATGAAGAAGTCCTGATCGGGGCTTTTCCGGATGCTTGCCGCCACCCCGCAGATGAACACCCCCGCCGACGTCGTGTACGCAAGCGCGCCGGTCGGCATCGGGTGGCGGCATCCACATTACGCCGGCCTGCTGGAGCAGCGCCCGGCGCTGGACTTCATTGAAGTTCACTCCGAGAATTTTTTCGGTCCCGGTGGCGCCGCACGTGCAGTACTGCGAGAGGGGCGCACGCATTACCCAGTCAGCCTGCACGGTGTGGGATTGTCCCTGGGGTCTGCCGCCGGCCTTGACGCCTGGCATCTGGACCAGCTGGCCGGTCTCGTGCAGGAAATCGAGCCGGTGCGCGTCAGCGACCACGCCAGTTTTGCCCGGGGCACTTTCACGGCCGGCCAGAACGTGCACGCCGCCGATCTGCTCCCGGTGCCGTTCAGCGCCGAAGCGCTGGACGTGATGTGCGCCAATGTGCAACGGGTGCAGGAGCGCCTGCAACGCTCCATCGCCGTCGAGAACCTGTCGGCCTACCTGCGCTGGCAGGGCGAGCAGATGGACGAACCGGCCTTTCTGACCGCGCTGGCGCGCCGCACCGGCTGCCAGTTGCTGGTCGACGTCAACAACCTCTGCGTCAACGCGCTCAACGACCGGCGCATGGATCCGTCGCTCGACCCGCTGGCGGTCTGCCGCCGCTGGATCGACGCCATTCCCAAAGACCTGGCGGCCGAAATCCACCTGGCCGGCCATGCCGATTGCGGTGACATCGTGATCGACGACCACGGCAGCCGCGTCTGCGCAGATGTCTGGTCGCTGTACCGGCATGCCATAGCCCATTTCGGCCCGGTGCCGACACTGATCGAATGGGACACCGACGTGCCCGCGCTGCAGGTGCTGCTCGACGAGTCCGATCTGGCCCGCGACGCCGCCCGCGCGGCGCTCAAGACATCACCCGCAGCGGCACTCGCTTCGCCGCAGGAAGCGCTGGCATGAGCGCGCTGGCCGCCCAGCAAGGCGCGCTGCTCGCCGCGCTGTTCACCGCGCCGCACGCCCCCGACGCTGCGGCTTCAGAAGTTAGCCTGGCGAGTCACCTGCACACACCGTGGCAACGGGGCCTGGCCGCCTACCGCGCCAACGGCCATGCGTCGGCCGAGCGCTCGTTGCTGGCGGCCTTTCCGGTGGTAGCCGCACTGATGGGTGAAGACAGCTTTGCGCTGATGGCGCGCGATTTCTGGCACCGACACCCCCCTGCAAAGGGCGATCTGGCGCAGTGGGGCCAGGCGCTGCCCGGCTTCATCGCCGGCAATGCCCAGCTCGACGACGTGCCGTATCTGGCCGATGTGGCACGGGTGGAATGGGCCTTGCACCGCATCGCCGGCGCGCCCGATGCAGCCCCCGACCCGGCCAGCTTTGCGCTGCTGTCCAGCACCGACCCCGAAACACTGACGCTGCGCCTGCCACCGGGCAGCGGGGCAATCGCCAGCAACTGGCCCGTGGCCTCGCTCGTCAACGCCCACCTGCAGGGCGAGCCTTCGATGGAACAGGCAGCAGCGAAAGTCCGCGCCCGCGAGGCCGAGCACGCGCTGGTCTGGCGCCAGGGCCTGCGCCCGTGCCTGCGGGCCTGCACGGCTGCTGAAGCCACGCTGGTCCATGCGCTGGCCGGTGAAGAGTCGCTGCTGGCCGCGCTGGACGCTGCGCTCGCGCAGGACCCGGCCTTTGACCTGGGCGCCTGGCTGCCCGCAGCCGTGCAAAGCGGCCTGGTGATCACCGCAGCGCCGCTTGCCCGCCAACCTGATTGAAAGAAGAACCCATGAACACGAGCACCGCCCCCTCCCCCACAGCGTTTCGCCCGACTGGCCTGCTGCAAAAAGGCCTGGCCCTGTGGCGGCTGCTGGCCCGCACGCTGGACGCCACGCAGCCGATGGCCGCCTTGGTTGCGCGGGCCTACATCGCGCAAGTCTTTTTCATGTCCGGCCTGACCAAGGTTCGCGACTGGGAAACCACCGTGCTGCTGTTCACCCACGAATACAACGTGCCGCTGCTGTCACCCGGGCTGGCTGCGGCGCTGGGAACGGCCGGTGAACTGCTGCTGCCGGTGCTGCTGGTGGCCGGGCTGGCCGGGCGCTTTGCCGCGCTGGGCCTGTCAGTGGTCAACGTGGTGGCGGTCATCAGCCTGGCCGAGATTGCGCCCGCCGCGCTGCAGCAGCACGTCACCTGGGGCGTGCTGCTGGGCGCACTGGCCATCTACGGCGTGGGGCGCTGGTCGATGGATTGCGCGGTGGTGCAGCCCGCGCTGCGACGCGCCGGCCTGATTGCGCCAAAGGCCTGAGGTTTCAGCAGCAGGCGCCGGTCGCGCAGGCGCCGCCGGCGTCGCTCCCGGTTGCCCCGGCAAACGGCAGGCTGGTGCCGCAGCCTTCAAAAATGCCGTAGTGCGTATCGAATTTGCCGATGAACTCGAAGTGCGGCGCGAACCGCGTGCCCTTGAGCATGTGCCAGGTGTTGCCGCAGACCGGGAACACCTTGCCGGTCTGGATGTCGTGGTGTTTGTCCAGCACGAAGCGCCCGGCGTGTTGCGGGATCGTGCCTTTGTAGATCACCGCCTGGCCGTAGTCTTCGCACGCCGACTCCAGCGCGTCGAGCTTGAACAGCCGGTACGTCGCCGAGAAAAAGCGCAGGTTACCGACCCGCGCGGCCAGTGCCGGGTCGGTCACCGCCAGCGGGCGGTCTTCCACCAGCCGCGGATCGGCAAAACCGTGACGCTGCGCCAGCCGGATGAAATCGTTCCAGTACAGCGCACCGCCCAGGCATTCGCCGTACAGCACCGGGTCGGCCTTCACGGCGGCGGGTACGCGCCGGTCGGCATAGACGTCAGAAAAATAGAACTCGCCACCGGGCTTGAGCAGGCGCTGCACGCCGGCCAGCACCGCGTCCTTGTCCGGCGACAGGTTGACCACGCAGTTGGAGACGATCACGTCAAAACTCGCCGGCTCCAGCCCCAGCTCATCCAGCCGCTCGATGTAGCCGTGCAGGAAACGAACGTTGTCATAGCCGAAGACCTGCGCGTGGTGGCCCTGCCAGGCGCGCGCCACGGCCAGCTGTTCGTCGGTCATGTCGACCCCGACGACCTCGCCGGTGGCACCCACCAGTTGCGCCAGCGCGTAAACATCACGGCCGGAGCCGCAGCCCAGATCGAGCACACGGCAGCCTTCGAGCAGCGGCGGCGTGACCAGACCGCAGCCGTAGTAACGCGACAGCACCTCGGGGTGGATGCGCGCGAGCAGCGGCTTGAGCCAGTCGGGCACTGCGCTGGCGTCGCAGCAGGCGCTGGTCTTGAGGTCGGCCGTGCCTTGCAGCTGGCGGCCGTAGTAGTCCTGCACGAGGTCGAGGGTGGGAGATGCGGTCTGCATGAAAAACCTGCCTTCTTCTGAAATACTAAATCGATAGCAACAAATGACCATTCGACGATGGATTGATGCCAGAATCATATGAAAACCCCCAATCCCGGGGCAACAGGGTCAGGTCTTGCGGGTCGTCGATGTCGTGCAGCGTCGGGCCCAGCCAGACACTGAGGTTCAAGGCCGCCAGACGGCGCAGGGTCTCTGAAGCCACACCGGCAGTGCTCCAGGCCATCTGCTGAAAGATCGCCGGGCACGGCGCGCGCAGCCCGATCAGCAGGTAGCCGCCGTCGCTCACTGGCAGCAGCACCGCGTCGTGTTGCGCCAATTTCCGCGCTGCTTCCTGCAGGAATGCTGCCGTGAGCCCCGGCCCGTCGGTGCCCATCAGCAGCACGGGCTGGCCGGCCGTCAGGGCACGATCCATGGCCCGCGCCATGCGCTCGCCCAGGTCACCCGCAGCCTGGTCGCTGCGCCCGACATTCGCCGGCAGTTCGATGCTCTGCCACTCCGGCGAGTCGGGCGCCGGGCTCATGCACAGCTCAACCGGCCCCAGCTGCGCGGCCAGCGCCTGCGCCAGTGTGTGGTCCAGCATGCGCTGCGCCAGCCGGGCAGCGCCATCGGCGCCGAGTGCCGGTATCAGCCGCGTCTTGGCCAGCCCCGGCCGGGGCGCCTTGGCAAAGACGATCAGCCTCACCGGCGCCGGCTGGTCGCCATCATTCAGGGGGGCGGTTGAAGTCTTCATTCGTAGAGCCTGGCCAGCGCCTGTGGCGCCGCGCCCCGCCAGTAGGCCCAGCGCAGCCGCCACATCAGCACGATGGTGGGCCAGACGCCGCGAGACTCCCAGCGGCGCCCGGACGTCCGCACCTGCTCGCGCAGGCAAACCGGCCTGGACAGCTTCAGCAGGCGGCGCGACATTTCCACGTCTTCCATCAGGGGCTGGTGCGGAAAGCCGCCCACCGCATCAAACGCCTCGCGGCGCATGAAAAACGCCTGATCGCCGGTGGCGATGCCGCTCAGACGCGAGCGCGCATTCATGAAGGCCGCGACCACGCGCAGCATCCAGGGACGGCCTTCAATGTGCACGTCAAAGCGGCCCCACACGCGCCCCCCAGGCTGCGAGAACGCCAGCGCGCCGGTGATCAGGGTGTCGGCATCGGCCGGCAGTTGCGTGTCTGCATGCAGGAACAGCAGCACGTCGCCCGTAGCCGCGAGCGCGCCGGTGTTCATCTGCACCGCGCGGCCCCGGGGTGATGCCACCACCTCCACGCCGCGAAACCCGCGCGCCAGCGCCGCCGTGCCGTCCCGGCTGCCGCCGTCCACAACGATGATCTGCGCGCCGCGCGCCTGCAGCGGCGCCAGTTCCACCAGCAGGCTGCTGATGCCCGCCGCTTCGTTGAGCACCGGGACGATGACGGACAAGGCGGTTGCCGGCACGTTGCGCCTCAACGATGGTTCAGCCGTGCAGCGCACCGCCGCAGCTGCTGCCCTGGCCGGCGGTGCAGCCGTAACAGTGGCCGGCCACGCGGATGGAGGCGTCCTGCAGGTCGCGCTGCAGCAGGTCGCGCAGGTGGCGGCGCACACCCGTATTGCCCAGCGGCAGATTCAGCTGCTGGTTGAAATCGCAGTCGTACAGCCAGCCCTGCCAGTCGACGCTGACCAGGCTGCGACACATCACGCCTTCCAGGTTCTGCGGCTGGTAGCTGCCTTGCAGCAGGTCCATGTAGGCGTCGAAAGTGCCTTTGGAGACCAGCGTGGAGCCGAAGCGCTGGATCGGCATGTTGGTCAGCGCCAGCAACTGGTTGAAGACGATGCCGAAGTGGGCTTGCAGCTCGCGCTTGTAATCGGCCTGCAACGCGCCCTGCTCGGGCGGCAGCACAGCCCCCTGCGGGTTGTAGACCAGGTTCAGCACCAGACCCGAGCCCTCCTGCCCGTAGCCCAGCGCATTGAGCGCCTGCAGCGCGGCGATGCTCTTGTCAAAAACACCATCGCCACGCTGCTTGTCCACGTTGGCGGCGCTGTAGCACGGCATCGACGCCACCACTTCGACGCGGTTCGTCGCGAGAAATTCTGCCAGGCCTTCCTGGCCCGGCTCGAACAGGATGGTCAGGTTGCAGCGGTCGATGACACGCACGTCCATCGCCCGGGCGGCCAGCACCAGTTCGCGAAAGCTCTCGTGCAGTTCGGGCGCGCCGCCGGTGAGGTCGAGCGTGCCGATGCCGCGGTTTTTCAGCACCCGGGGAATCAGCGCCAGCGTCTCCTCGTCCATCATCTCGGTGCGGTTCGGGCCGGCATTGACATGGCAGTGCAGGCAGCTCTGGTTGCAGCGGTAACCCAGGTTCACCTGCAAGGTGTCGAGGCGCTGGCGGGTCAGCGCGGGGAAGCGGGTTTTTTCCAGCAAGGGGAGCGTGGCGTGCATGAAAGGTGTCCGTGGCGTTGAAAAAGCGGGCCAAACCGGTGGTACCCGCCATGCGATCCGATTCTGGACGATCCGGCGGCTGCATGCCGTGGCTCGTCGAATCAACCCCTTGGTCGCCGGGTCGCGGGTTTTCTTACGCGGGCCCGGCGCCCACTGCTGTAAGAATGGCAGCACGGCACCGACCGATGATCACCCGCAACCAACCTGAAAGCCTGCCTTGAGCCTGCGAAAACTGCTGATCCTGATTGCCATCGCAGGAGCAATCGCTGCCTTTTTCGCACTCGGGCTGGGCCGCTACTTCAGTCTGGACTATCTCAAGGAGAGCCAGTCCGCCTTCACGCAGTTGCGCGACCAGCAGCCGGTGACGGTGTCGCTGATCTACTTCGGGCTGTACGTGGTGGTCACCGCGCTGTCACTGCCCGGCGCGGCCATCATGACGCTGGCCGGCGGCGCCGTTTTCGGCCTGCTGTGGGGCACAGTGCTGGTGTCTTTTGCGTCCACGGTCGGCGCCACGCTGGCCATGCTGGCGGCGCGCTACCTGCTGCGCGACAGCATCCGCCAGCGCTTTGGCGCGCGCCTGGCCGAGGTGGACAAGGGCGTCGAAAAAGAAGGCGGCTTTTACCTCTTCACGCTGCGCCTGATCCCGGCGATGCCGTTTTTCGTGCTCAACCTGCTGATGGGTCTGACGCGGATGAAGGTCTGGACCTACTTCTGGGTCAGCCAGCTGGGCATGCTGGCCGGCACGCTGGTCTTTGTGAACGCCGGCACGCAGCTGGCCAAGATCGATTCCCTGCGGGGCATCCTGTCGCCGGGGTTGATCGGTTCGTTCGTGCTGCTGGGCGTGCTGCCGCTGCTGGTCAAGCGGGTGCTCGATTTTGTGCGGCGACGCAAGGTCTATGCGCGCTGGAAAAGTGTGCGCCCGGCCCGCTTCGACCGCAACCTGATCGTCATCGGCGGCGGCGCCGGCGGCCTGGTCAGCGCCTACATCGCGGCCGCCGTCAAGGCCAAGGTGACGCTGGTCGAAGCCCACAAGATGGGCGGCGACTGCCTGAACTACGGCTGCGTGCCGTCCAAGGCCTTGATACGCAGCGCCAAACTGGCCCACCAGATGCGCCACGGCGCCCGCTACGGACTGTCCGATTCCGTGCCGACCTTCAGCTTCAAGGCGGTGATGCAGCGGGTGCACGACGTGATTGCCGCCATCGAGCCGCACGACAGCGTCGAGCGCTACACCGGCCTGGGCGTCGAGGTGCTGCAGGGCTACGCCAGGATCGTCAACCCCTGGACGGTCGAGATCGCCATGAACGATGGCACGGTGCAGCAGCTCACCACCCGCGCCATCGTCATCGCCGCCGGTGCGCGGCCGTTCGTGCCGCCGCTGCCGGGTCTGGACGAGGTGGGCTATGTGACCAGCGACACGCTGTGGGAAAAATTTGCTGCGATGGATGCGGTCCCGAAGCGCCTGGTGGTGCTGGGCGGCGGGCCGATCGGCTGCGAACTGGCGCAGAGCTTTCAGCGGCTGGGGGCGCAGGTGACGCAGATCGAGATGGCGCCGCGCATCATGATTCGCGAAGACACCGAGGTCTCGCAACTCGCGCTGGAGTCGCTGCAGGCCGACGGCGTTCAGGTGCTGACCGGCCACCAGGCGCTGCGCTGCGAGCGGGACGGTGATGAAAAGATCATCGTCGTCGAGCACCGGGGCGCCGAGCTCCGCATCGCCTTCGACGAGCTGATCTGCGCGGTGGGCCGGGTGGCGCGGCTGACCGGCTACGGTCTGGAAGAACTGGGCATCCCGGTGAACCGCACCGTCGTCACCAACGAGTACCTGCAGACCCTCTACCCCAACATCTACGCGGCCGGCGACGTGGCTGGCCCCTTCCAGTTCACGCACACCGCGGCGCATCAGGCCTGGTATGCGGCGGTGAACGCGCTGTTTGGCGACTTCAAGTCGTTCAAGGCCGACTATTCCGTCATCCCCTGGACCACCTTCATCGACCCCGAGGTGGCCCGTGTCGGCCTGAACGAGCAGGAAGCGAACGAGAAAGGCATCGCCTTCGAGGTGACGAAATACGGCATCGACGACCTGGACCGCGCGATTGCCGACAGTGAGGCGCACGGCTTCGTCAAGGTGCTGACCGTGCCCGGCAAGGACCGCATCCTGGGCGTGACCATCGTCGGCACCCATGCCGGCGACCTGTTGGCCGAATACGTGCTGGCGATGAAGCACGGGCTGGGCCTGAACAAGATCCTGGGCACCATCCACACCTACCCCACGCTGGCCGAGGCCAACAAATACGCCGCCGGCGAATGGAAGCGCGCCCACCAGCCGCACGGCCTGCTGCAGTGGGTGCGCCGCTTTCACGACTGGCGCAGAAGCTGAGATGCCCATGAAGCACCGGATCACTCTGCAATTCATAGCAGCACTGCACCTTTCGACGCTTGGTTTTGCCACTTTTGGGCAGGAAAAAGCCGATTCGAAGGCCCAGGGGGTCGCCACCGGTGCCGTGCTGATCGCACCGTTTTCCGGCGCCCGCACCGGCGCGCTGCCTCCGCCCTGGCGGGTGGTCGGACTGCCGGGTAACAAGGTGCCGCTGGCGCAGGTCGACATCGTCACGATCGACGGTGCCAGCGTGCTGCGCCTGGCCACCGACCGCTCCTACGGCTCGGCCGTGCACGCCCTGCCCGGCCTGCGCCTGGGCGCCGGCGCGCGCCTCGCCTGGCGCTGGCGGCTGGAGCAGCCGCTCGCAGGCGCCAACCTGCGCACCAAGGAGGGCGACGACGCGGCGCTGAAGGTCTGCGCGCTGTTCGACCTGCCGCTGGACCAGCTCTCGCTGGGGGAGAGCACGCTGATGCGCATGGCGCGCCTGGTCAGCGGCGAGCCGCTGCCCTCGGCCACGCTGTGCTACGTGTGGGACAACAAGCTGCCGGCCGGCACCGTGCTGCCCAACGCCTATTCGGGCCGGGTGCGCTACTGGGTGCTGAACGGCGCCGAGACTGCCACCGGCGCCTGGGCGCGGCACGACCGGCCGGTGGCCGCCGACTTTCGCAAGGCGTTCGAACTCGTAGGCGAGATGCCGCCGCTCACCGCCATTGCCGTGGGTGCCGACGCCGACAACACCGGCGGGCGCAGCCTGGCCTGGGTGGGAGATGTCACACTCACGCCATGACAAGCGCTTCCGGCCTGAAAAAACTGGTGTTGCTGGGCGCCGGCCACGCCCATGTGCAGGTGCTGCACGGGCTGGCGCAGTCGCGCCCGGCCGACCTGGACGTCACCTTGATCGCACCGCATGCGCGCCAGCTGTATTCGGGCATGGTGCCCGGCTTCGTCGCCGGCCACTACGCGCTGGACGAATGCGTGATTCCGCTGCCGCACCTGGTGGCCGGCAGCGGCGCGCGGCATCTGCCCACCAGCGGCATTGCTGTGGACCCTGACGCGCAGACGGTCACGCTGGCCACCGGCGAGGTCATTGGCTGGGACTGGCTGAGCATCAACACCGGCCCGGTGATGGACCGCGACCGGATCGAAGCCGCCATGCCCGGCGCGCGCAAGCACGCGCTGTTCGTGCGGCCGATCGAGGCCTTCGGCCAGCTGTGGCCGCAGGTGATGGCGATGGCGCAACAGCAAAGCCTGCACCTGGCGGTGATCGGTGCGGGCGCCGCCGGGCTGGAGCTGGCCATGGCCGCCGCCTGGGCACTGCGCGCCGGCCATGCCGACGCGCCGCACCACGTGACGCTGCTGACTGGCGGACCGCCACCGGCTGCCAACTATCCGGCCGGCGTACAGCGGCGCATCGCCGCGGCGCTCAGGCGCTTGCAGATCACCGTGCTGCCCGACGCCTGCGCCGGCATGGAGCCCGGCCAGCTGGTGCTGGCCAGCGGCGCGCGGCTGGCCTGCGACGCGCCGCTGGTCGCCGTTGGCGCCATGGCGCCGCCCTGGCTGGCCGGCAGTGCGCTGGCGCTGGACGATGCCGGCTTCGTCGCCGTCAACGCCTTCCAGCAAAGCACCAGCCACCCCCGGGTGTTTGCCGCCGGTGACGTGGCCACCCGCGTCGATGTGGCGCATCCGCGCAGCGGCGTTTACGCGGTGCGGGCCGGCGAGCCCTTGCTCGCCAACCTGCGCGCGGCCATGGCCGGCCAGACCCTGGCGGCCTGGCCGCCGCCGGCGCGCACGCTGAACCTGCTGGCCTGCGGCGACCGATACGCCATTGCCGCCTGGGGCGGCCTGAGTTTTGAAGGGCGCTGGGTCTGGCGCTGGAAAGACCGCATCGACCGCCGCTTCATCGCCCGCTACGGCGGTGCGGCCAGCGCGGCCGCCGCTACTTGATGCAGACCGCGCGCACCTGCTTGATGTCGGTCAGGCCGAGCATGATCTTTTCCATGCCGTCCATCTTCAGGGTGCGCAGGCCGCTCTGAAGGCCGGCGGAGAAAATCTCGGAGACGCGGGCTCGCTCCTGGATCAACCGCTTGATGGTGTCGTCGGCCACCAGCAGCTCGTGCAGGCCCACGCGGCCCTTGTAGCCGGTCTGGTTGCATTTCTCGCAGCCCTTCGCGCGGTGGAATAACAGCTTGCCGTCCTGGCCGTACAGCTCGTGCCAGTTGTCCAGCAGCAGCTGCGCCTGCCCGCCCGGGTCTTCCTTCCAGTCCGGCGTGGCCACCAGTTCCTGCGAATACTCGGTGACGAAACGCCGCAGCTCGTCACTGGCGGGCTGGTAGGCCTCGCGGCATTCGCACAGCTTGCGCGCCAGGCGCTGCGCCAGAATGCCCAGCAGCGCATCGGCAAAGTTGAACGGGTCCATGCCCATGTCGAGCAGCCGCACGATGGATTCGGGCGCCGAGTTGGTGTGCAGCGTCGAGAACACCAGGTGGCCGGTGAGCGAGGCTTCGATGCCCATGCTCACGGTTTCCTTGTCGCGCGACTCGCCGACCATGATGATGTCCGGGTCGGCGCGCAGGAAGGCTCGCATCACCAGCGCGAAGTCGATGCCGGCCTTCTTGTTCACCTGCACCTGGCGCAGGCCCTTTTGCGTGATCTCCACCGGGTCTTCTGCGGTCCAGATCTTGGTTTCGGGCTTGTTCAGGTACTTCAGGATCGAGTGCAGCGTGGTCGTCTTGCCCGAGCCGGTCGGTCCGCAGACGTAGAACAGGCCGTAGGGCTTGGTCACGGTGGCTTCCAGCCGCTCGCGGTTGTGCGCGGTGAGTCCCAGTTTTTCCAGCGGAATCGGCTCGCCGGCGGCCAGAATCCGCATCACCACGTCTTCCACCCCGCCGGCGGACGGCAGTGTGGCCACCCGCAGTTCGATGTCCAGCGGCCCATACTTGCGGAACTTGATCTTGCCGTCCTGCGGCTTGCGCTTTTCCGAGATGTCGAGGTCGCACATGATCTTCAGCCGCGTGACCATCGCCTGGCGGAACTGCGCCGGCACCTCGATGTAGGGCTGCAGCGCCCCGTCGATGCGAAAACGGATGCCGGTCTTGGCCTTGCCCGGCTGCGGCTCGATGTGAATGTCGGACGCGCCCTGGTGATACGCATCGACGATCACCTTGTTGACGAACTTCACCAGCTCGTTGTCGGCCGCCGCCGACTCCAGCGCCGAGTCTTCCGACAGTTCGCCGTCCTCGGGCTGGCGCATGTCGGCCAGCAGCTCGTCGATCGAGCCGCCGGTGACGTCGGCACCGTAGAGCTGGGCCACGGTTTCCTCGAACTCGGTCTGCGTCGTCACGCCGTAGACAAACCTGCTGCTCTGCACAAACACCTGCGGCAGCAGCCGCGAGCCGCGCACGGCTTCCGGGTCCAGGCACATCACCAGCAGCCCTTCGGGAGAGTCTTCCAGCGGCACCCAGCCATGGCCGAGCACGAATTCGCGCTTGATGCGCCCATGCAGCGGCTCGGAGCGGATGCGCCCGGCTTCAAAGCCCATGTAGGGTGCGCCGAAGAACCTGGCCAGCGCCGGGCCGATCTGGCTGGGGCGCAGGTGAAAGTCGGCCATCAGCAGGTGCTCGACCGATTTTTCTTCCTCGCGCGCCTTGTGCATGCACTGCTGCAGTTCGGCCGCGGTCACCAGCCCGGCACTCACCAGATCGTCGTAGCGGGAGCCCTGCGCGGCCACGCTGGCCGGCTTTCGCTGGCGCTGCTGGATGGCCACCGCCAGCGAGCCCGACAGCTGGCTCACGCCGTCCACCTCCAGCTGGCCGAACGGCACATCGGCCTTGTTGTTGATCACCTGCAGCACGCCATGCAGCACGTCGCCGTCCATGATGGGCGCCACCAGCATCTGCCGGGTGCGATAGCCCGAGCGCCGGTCGACCTCTTTCAGAAAGCTCAGGCGCGGATCGATCGCCGCCAGCGCGGCGTCATCGTAGACATCGGCAATGTTCAGCGTCTGGCGGGTCAGCGCGACAAAACCCGCAATCGAACGCGCATTGACCGGCAGCTTGAGTTCCTGCGTCGAGTTCAGCCCGGTCTTGACGCGCGAGACGATGGCGCTGGCGTCGGCGTTCACCACGTACAGGGTCAGCCGGTCGGCGTTGAGCAGCCGGCAGATGTCCTGGCTGGCGTCCAGCATCAGATGGTCCAGGTTCTCGGTCTTGTGGATGCGGGTACTGACCTGCTGCAGCCGCCGGTAGAACAGCACCTCCAGCGACATGCCGGCCTCGGCGGCGGGCGCGCTGACCGCGTTTTCGGCGGGTGCGCCGGCAGGCGCGGGCGCCGGGTTTTCGCTTGCCTTGGTTGCCATAAAGCCTCCGGACAGAGGGAGCCGACGGATCGCCGCCCCGCGCAGACGAACGGTGCGAAAGCGCCGTTGCCTGCGGTTACAAATACTAGCACCGCACCCCCGCCAACGGGGTACGGCAATTCCTTACGCCTGCCGGACGCTCAGCGCGACATCCCGCGCCGTGCGCCGTAGCTGACCGCATCCACCAGTGCCACCAGCGCCATCATCGCGATCAGCACCGAGCTGGTCTCGCCCATCTGGAACAGGCTCATGTGGAAGGCCAGCATCTGCCCCAGACCGCCCGCGCCGACCACGCCCAGCACGGCAGCGGCGCGGATGTTGTTCTCCCAGCGGTAGAGCGTGTAGCTCAGCAGCTGTGGCAGCAATTGCGGCAAGGTGGCATACAGAAAGACCCGGCCCTCCGGCACGCCGCGCAGGCGCAGCGCAAACGCCGGGCCCGTCGGGGCGTTTTCAATCGCCTCGGCAAACAGCCGGCCCAGCACGCCGGTGGTGTGCAGCGCCAGTGCCAGCGTGCCCGCCAGCGGGCCCAGTCCGGCCGCGATCAACAGAAGCGCCGCCCAGACCAGTTCGGGAATGCTGCGCAGCGCGTTCAGCAGCAGGCGGGTGGGGCTGCGCCAGCGCGCCGGGTCGTCCGCATGGGTGCGGCTGGCCGGCAGCGCCAGTGCCAGCCCGCCGATGGCCGCCAGCAGCGTGCCCACCGCCGACATGGCGAGCGTCTCGAACGTGGCCGGCAGCAGCTTTTTCAGAAACGCCGGGCTGTGCGCGGGTGCCAGCAGTTCGGCCAGAAACCGCCCCATCTTGCCCATCGATTCGGCCGAAAAGAACTTCGCCCACTGCAGATCCAGTGACCCGAAGCTCAGCACCGTCAGCAGCAGCAGGCCGGCGACGAACCAGCAGGCCTTGCAGCGCGCGCTGAACAGCGGCGGCGGCAGGCGGAAGCGTTCGTTGGCAGCTGTGGTTTGCAGTTTGCCCGGCATGGTCAGCCCAAAGCTTCGCGAAGCCACGCGCTGGCCCGGTCGGCCAGCCAGACCAGCGCCATGAAGACGAGCAGGATGGTGGCCACCTCGGCGCCGTTGAACATCTTCATCGACGAATCCATCAGCTGACCCAGCCCGCCGGCGCCGACAAAACCCAGCACCGCCGACGAGCGGATTGCGCACTCCCAGCGGTACACGGTGTAGCTGGTCAGCTCGGCGGCGTTCTGCGGCAGCAGCGCATAGAAGAAGGCCTGCAGCCGGCCGCTGCCGTTGCGCAGCAGGCTGGCGGTGGCGTGGGTATCGCCGCTTTCCAGGATTTCGCCATAGACCTTGCCCAGCATGCCGCCATAGGTCAGCGCAATGGCCAGCACGCCGGCGGTCGGCCCCAGCCCCACCACGCGCACGAACACCAGCGCCCAGATCAGCTCGGGCACGCTGCGCAGCACGATCAGCAGCAGGCGCACCGCCTGCCGCACCAGCGCCGGCATCGCCGCCATGCGGCCGGCCAGGCCCGACACCGACAGCACGCGCACCGACACCAGGGTCAGCGGCAGCGCCAGCAGCAGCGCCAGCGCGATGCCGGCGGTGGCCATTGCCACCGTGCGCCAGGTCTCCTGCGCCACCCGCCACAGAAAGTCGGGTCGGGTGTCGGGCGGAAAGAAGTCGCCCACAAAGCGCAGCGTGGGCTTCAGGCTGCCAGGCTCCAGCAGCACCCAGGGCTTGAACTCGCTGGCCACCAGCAGCGGCCACAGCAGCACGGCGGCCAGCACCGCCCAGCCCACACGGCCGGGCCAGGCCGGGTCGCGGCGTTCGGGGCGTGCAACGGGCACGGCGCTCATCACCACGGCGCTAGCGGCAATGCATCGCCACCGGCGCACGCGGGCCGGGCGGAGCATCCTGCGGCGCGGCCGGCGGGCCGGTCAGTTCGTCCAGGTGCTGCTCGTACAGCGACTGCAGCAGCGCCGGCGTGACCTGGCTGGCCGGCAGGTCGAACGCCAGTTCGCCGTCGCGCAGCCCCAGGATGCGCGGAAAGTGCGCCAGCGCCATTTCGACGTGGTGCAGCGTGGCCACCAGCGTGGCGCCCCGCTCGCGCGCCGCGCCAGTGAGCGAGGCAACGGCCTGCGTGGCACGCGTCGGGTCCAGCGCCGACAGCGGTTCGTCCACCAAGAGCAATGAAGCGTCGGACACCAGCGCCCGTGCCAGACCGACGCGCTGGCGCTCGCCGCCCGAGAGGCGATCGACCCGGTCGAACAGCTTGTCGGACAGGTCGAACCGGGCCAGCGCTTCATCGGCCTGCGCGATGCCGACCGGATAGAACAGACTGCGCAGGCTCTGCCACAGGCCGATCTGCGGCAGCCGCCCGGCCAGCGCCGCGGTGACGACGCGCTGGCGCGGCGGCAGCGGTGGCACCTGCGGCGCCAGAAACAGCTGGCCGCGCAGGCGGTGCAATTGCGGCCGCGGCAGCAGCCAGGGATCGCGCCCGTCCAGCTGCAATGAGCCCGCAGAGGGCCGCAGCGCACAGGCCAGCAGGTGCAGCAAGGTGGTCTTGCCCGCGCCGGACGGCCCGATCACCGCCAGTTGCTCGCCCTGCGCAACTTCAAGGGTCAGGCCGCGCAGGGCGTCGGGTGCTCGCGGCGGCGCCGCCGGATGGCGACCCCCCAGGCCTTTCAGGGCGATCTTCATGACATTTTTGGCATCAATCCAGCGTCAAATCGTCAGTTGTTGCTATTGATTTTGTACCAGATTGATGGTTCGCCAGCGGTCAGGCCGTTACTTGAGCAGGCCGGCGCTGCGCGCGGCCGTTTCAATGCCCTTGTAGTTCTCGACCTTGGTCGGCACGAATTTCGTCGCCCGCTGCAGGTCCAGGATCTCCTTGCCGGCCGGCGTGTCGGCGCTCAGGTCCAGAAAGGCCTTGGTCAGCTTCTCTTTGGTCGCGGCCGGCATGTCGGCGTGCACGGTCCAGTTGTAGTCGTAGTAGGTGGGCGTGGTGTAGAAGACCCGCACCTTGGCGGTGTCCACCTTCTTGTCGGCCACGAACTTCTCCCAGACCGAGATGTTCAGGGCACCGGCGTCGACCTTGCCGGCGGCCACTGCGGCGATGGTGGCGTCATGCGCGCCGGAATAGGCAACCCGCTTGAAATCCTGATCCGGGTTGACCTTGGCTTCCAGCAGGTAGCTGCGCGGCATCAGGTGGCCCGAGGTGCTGGACTGCGAGCCGAAGCTCACGGTCTTGCCTTTCAGGTCGGCCAGCGTCTTGATGGCCGGGTCGGTGGTGATGAAGACCGAGCGGAACTTCTCGTCCTCGGCGCGCTGCACCAGCGGCACCGCCTTGCCGCCCGAGCGCACATTGGCCTGCACGAAGGTGAAGCCGCCGAACCAGGCCATGTCGACCTGCTTGTTGGCGAGCGCCTCGACCGAGGCCGCGTAGTCGGTCACGGGGATGAACTCGACCTTGGTGCCCAGACGCCCTTCCAGGTACTTCACCAGCGGCGCCGCCTTGCGTGCCAGTTCGGTCGGCGACTCGTCGGGAATGGCGGTGATCTTGAACACGGCCTGCGCGGCAGCATGGCCGGCAATGGTCAGCAAAGCACTGGCGGCCAGTGCGTGCAGCGCGCGGCGGGTCAGGCGGGGGGTGGCGAAGCGGAACATGGAACTCCTTGAAATCAGAAAAAACTCGAACCCCGAATTAGAACCCACTCACCGCCAGACCCCGGGCAGCCGGCGGCGCGGGCCCGCAGCGGCAGACCGGTGAAGAACCGGTGACGCAGGGGCGACGATTGCCAAGACGTGCCAGCAACGGGCACCAAGCGTCGCCAAGGGGCGGCAAGGGTCGCGCAAAGGCCGCCGACGCCCCTGCTACATTGCGCCATGGCTGAACCCGCTGCTGCATTGCCCTCCACGCCGAGCTTCATCCAGCTGCATCAGAGAGACCCGGTGGCTGTTCGCGAAGAACTGCTGGCCGGATTGATGGCGCCAGCGCCCTTCGCGGCGCCGAAGTTCCTGTACGACGCGCTGGGATCGCGCCTTTTTGACGCCATCACCGAACTGCCCGAGTACTACCCGACCCGCACTGAAGCCGGCATCTTTGCGGCCCACCGCGACGAAATGGCTGCGCAGGTACCGACCGGCGGGGTGCTGGTGGACCTGGGCGCGGGCAACTGCGCCAAGGCGGCCCGCCTTTTTGACGCGCTGCGGCCCGCGCGCTACGTGGCGGTGGACATCTCGGTGGACTACCTGCGCGACGCGCTGGGGCGGCTGCAGCAGCAACACCCGGCACTGCCGATGCTGGGCGTGGGCCTGGATTTTTCAGCTTCGCTGGCGCTGCCGCCGCAGGCGCTGGCGCCGACAGCACAAGGCCACAACCCGCCACCCGTGCTGTTCTACCCCGGCTCCAGCATCGGCAACTTCAGCCCGCCCGAAGCGCTGCGCTTTCTGCGCCAGGCGCATGCGCTGGCCACTGGCGCTGCGCAAGACGGCGCAGGCGCAGGACGCGGCGGCCTGCTGATCGGGGTTGACCGGGTCAAACCGGCCGGCGTTCTGGAGCCTGCCTATGACGACCCGCTGGGCGTGACCGCTGCCTTCAATCGCAACCTGCTGCTGAACATCAACCGGCTGGCCGGCACCGATTTCCGGCCTGCCGACTGGGACCACGTGGCGTTCTGGAACGCCAGCGAGTCGCGCATCGAGATGCACCTGCAGGCGCGCCAGCAACTCACCGTGCGTTGGGAGAACGGCGAGCGGCGCTTTGAACCCGGCGCGCGCATCCATACCGAGCATTCGTACAAATGGCAGATGGCGGACTTTGATGCGCTGCTGCGCGCCGCCGGTTTCCGGCAAACCCGCGCATGGACCGACGCCGAAGGCTGGTTCGCCGTGTTCTGGGCGCAGGCCTGAGCGCGGCTGCCCGACGTCCGTCGGCGCCGCTCGCTCAGGCTGCGTTGGCCAGAGCAGTGCGGGCTGACGACGCCGCCACGGTTCCTGCGAGTTCATAGCCACGCGCTTGCAGGTTGCTGCAGCGCCAGCCGTTGCCCAGGAAACCGTAGACCAGCCCCATCACCATCATCGCCAGGTTCACCCACGACAGGGCATCGAGGGCGTTGACGGTGGCGGCCAGCACCAGGCCCAGCACCACCAGCGACAGCAGGCCGGCCAGCGCCTGCCACCACAGGCGCTTGAACGGCGCCCAAAGAAAACCGAAGAGCCCGCCCGGCCAGGACCAGCCCACCTTCACCGCTTCTGCCCGGCCGTCGGGGTGGCGGTAGATCCTGTACGTTTTCATGGGCAGATTGTGGGGCCGCCGTCCGTCGGACCGGTCCCGTTCACGGCGCAACTGCGAAAGCCGGCAAAGATGTCGTTGCGAGCCGGCTCGAAGAAATTGCGGTACTTCGGGTGCCTGATGCGCGGCGAGGCTGCTGCGCAGCCGCCCCTGAGCACTCTGCGGCTGCCGAACCACGGCGCGGAATAGTCGCGATACGGGTGTGGCACGAACCCGGGAAACGGCGCGAAGTCGCTCGCTGTCCATTCCCAGACAGCGCCCCAGGCCAGGCCCGGCTGCGTCAGGGCCGCGCATTCCCATTCGGCCTCGGTCGGCAGGCGCCGGCCGGCCCAGCGGCACCAGGCGTCGGCTTCGTAAGCACTCAGGTGGACGGCAGGAGCGCACAGATCCAGCGCCTGCCACGCGCCCCCGCGCCGGGCCTGCCAGTTGCCGGCGGTCTGCCTCAGGTAGCGCGACGCACGCAAGGGGCCAGGCGCGCCGGCCGCATCGATGACCTCGCCGGTCAGGCTGCCGCCATCGGCCGTCTGCAGCCAGGCCCAGCCTTCGACCGACCACCAGCGCGGGTCGCGATAGCCGCCCGCTTCGACGAACGGCAGGTATCGCGACCAGCTGACGGGTGATGCGTCAATCTGGAAAGCAGCCAGCGGCACGCGCACGGACGCACATTCGTTGTCGAACACAAAGCCGCCGCCGGCGGTGCACCCCAGCGCCCAGTTGCGCGCCGTGATCGCCAGCGTGCGCGCATCGTCAGCTGCAGTCGTGCATCGTCCGGCAGGCGCGGCGAGCGCATCGGGCAGCGCCATGCCCAGTGCCTGCGCCATGTAGACGGCGGCTTCGGCGTGCATGTCTTCATGGAACAGCGCCAGCCTCCAGAAGTACAGCGCATCGTCCGACTCAGCGGCCAACGCCAGCAAGCGCAGCGAATCTTCAAGCGTTGCGGCCAGATAGTCCCGGGTGGCTTCGGCGCCCGGCAGCGCCAGTTGCCAGCGCGCGTCGTGCGCCACCAGGCTGGAGTTGTAGAGCGCGTCGGCGCCGGCCAGGCGACCGGGCGCGCGCGCGATGTCGGGGTTGGCGGCGGCGCCCCGGTGACGCTCGGTGTTGCGCGTTGTCCACCATTCCTGGAACCAGCCGATATGGCCCAGTTCCCACAACGGCGGATTCAGCTGCGGCGAACACGGCACTTCCAGATTTGTCGAAGCCAGCGCGCTTTCGAACGCACCAAACAGCCCCAGCGTGCGACTGCGCGACTGCGTCAGGGCCTGTGCCAGCGCAGCCCGGCCCCCGCGCCGCGCGGCATCGGCCGGCTGCCAGGCCGCGCCCGGTGGGTCCGTCAGGGTCGTCATCACGCTATAAAGCCTTCATGAAAAAGCGTTCCGTGGTGATTGTGAGCCCTGCCCTGGCCGACGCCAACAACGGCAACTGGCAGACCGCGCGACGCTGGCAGGCGATGCTGGCGCCTTTGGTCAGCGTGCGCATTGTCAAGACCTGGCCGGACGATCCGGCGCTGGCCGCGCACGACGAATTGATGATTGCCCTGCACGCGCGCCGCTCGGCTGCCTCGATTGCGGCCTGGGCCTGCCAACACCCGGGTCGCGGGCTGGCCGTGGTGCTGACCGGCACCGACCTGTATCGCGACATCCAGACCGACGCTGCCGCGCAGCAATCGATCGCGCTGGCGCAGCGCCTGGTGTTGCTGCAGCAATGCGGGCCCGATGCACTGCCGGCGGCGCTGCGAGACAAGGCGCACGTGATCTACCAGAGTGCCGGCGCGCGCCAGCCGATGGCCAAACCCACCCGCCACCTGCGCGCGGTGATGGTCGGCCACCTGCGCGAAGAAAAGTCGCCCGAGACGCTGATGGACGCGGCCCGGCTGCTGGCGGGCGAGGCGCGCATCTTCATCGACCACATCGGCGACGCGTTGGACCCCGCGCTGGGCGACGCGGCCCGCGCGACGGCGGCGGCCTGCCCCCACTACCGCTGGTTGGGCGGCCTGCCGCACGAAGCGGTGCGCCGGCGCATCCAGCGCGCCCATGTGCTGGTGCACACCAGCCGCATGGAAGGCGGCGCACACGCCATCCTCGAAGCGGTGCGCAGCGGCACGCCGGTGCTGGCCTCGCAGGTACCGGGCAACGTGGGCATGCTGGGCGCCGACTATGCGGGGTTTTTCGCTCATGGAGACGCGGCCGCTCTGGCCGCCTTGCTGCGGCGCTGCCTGGCCAGCCTGCAGGGACCTGCGACCGGCGGCGAAGGCGCCTTCCTGACACAATTGCGCCACCAATGTGATGCGCGCGCGCCGCTGTTTGCGCCCGCCGCCGAAGCCCTCAACCTGCATCGTCTGGTGCAGGAACTCCTGGAGAAACCATGAACACCCCAACTTCTGCCACGGGCCTGAGCGCCAGCCAGCCCCGGCTCACCTCGCTGTCGCACGGCGGCGGCTGCGGCTGCAAAATCGCGCCCGGCGTGCTGGCCGAAATCCTCAAGGGCACGACGCAGATGCCGATCCCCAAGGAACTGCTGGTCGGCATCGAGACGGCCGACGACGCAGCCGTCTACCAGCTCAACGACGAGCAAGCCATCATCGCGACCACCGACTTCTTCATGCCCATCGTCGACGACCCGTTCGACTTTGGCCGCATCGCCGCCACCAACGCCATCTCGGACGTGTACGCCATGGGCGGCACGCCGATCATGGCGCTGGCGCTGGTGGGCATGCCGATCAACGTGCTGTCAACCGAGACCATCGGCAAAATTCTGGAGGGGGGTGCGTCGGTCTGCCGCGAAGCGGGCATTCCGATTGCCGGCGGCCACACCATCGATTCGGTGGAGCCGATCTACGGCCTGGTGGCGCTGGGACTGGTGCACCCCCGGCGCGTCAAGCGCAACGCCGATGCGCGAGCCGGCGACCTGCTGGTGCTGGGCAAGCCACTGGGGGTGGGCGTGCTGTCGGCCGCGCTGAAGAAAGACGCGCTGGGCGCCGAGGGCTACGCGCAGATGATCGCCAACACCACGAAGCTGAACACGCCCGGGCCCGAACTGGCGGCGCTGGACGGCGTGCACGCGCTGACCGACGTCACCGGCTTCGGCCTGGCCGGCCACGCGCTCGAACTGGCACGCGGCGCCAAATGCAGCGTGCGGATCGACTGGGCCGATGTGCCGCTGCTGCCCGGCGTGCGCGAACTGGCCGCGCAAGGCATGGTCACTGGCGCATCCGGGCGCAACTGGGCCGGCTACGGCGCCGACATCGATCTGCCGCCGGAATTCGCGCCGCAAGACCAGGCCCTGCTGAGCGACCCGCAGACCAGCGGCGGCCTGCTGGTGTCGTGCGCGCCCGACGCGCTGGACGCGGTCATGGCCATCTTTGCCCGCCACGGATTCGGGCGGGCGGCGGTGGTGGGCCAGGTGCTTGAAGCAGGGGCGAAGCGGCTGGTGGTGCGGTAGCGGGCTGACCACGCAAGGGCGCGGCATCCGCCGATGCGCAGTTGCACCCGTGCAGTTCAGCGCACGCGCAACTGGACGTCGTCCACGAAGGCCTCGCCCGAAAGTCCGCTCAGCGCATCGCTGGCCAGAAGCGTCTGCAATCGCAACTGAACGGCGCCGCAGGCCTGCGGCACTTCAACGGCAAACGAAACGTCCAGCCAGCGGTTCGCCGTATCCGTGATCGCTGACGAGCGAGCGAGTTCAGCCGTTCCCGGCAAACAGGTCAAGGTCCAGACCAGCCCGCCGCCCGCCCGCAGCTGCCTGGACGAGAACCGGCTGCTGAACTGGTAGTTGCCGGGAAAAAGCACCAGCGTCTGGCTGATCACCGGAGTTGCCAACGGGCGTCCGTTGAATGCCAGCGCCAGCGCCCGGCCGTTGGCACCCTCGACCACCGGCTGCCGCACCGACACACCACCGCGCGACTCGGGCAGTTCGGGCAATTCCCAATCGAAACCGCCACGCAAAAAGCCCTGCTCAAAGCCACCGTTGTAGATCAGCGGGGCCGGTTGCCCGAGCAGACGCAGCCACAGCGCCTGCGCGGCCAGCCACTGACCCGCCGCTTTCAACTGGCTGACCATTGCCAGCCCTTGCTCTGACGGGATCAGGCCAAGCGCCAGAGCCTTGCTCAGAAACGGCAGCGCATCCGCAATCGGAACTTTGGCCGCCGGCAGCGCCGCCATCACCGTCGTCACCCACTGACTGTCCGGTTTCAGTGCTTGCAGCACAGCATCGCGCGATTCGGTTTGCGTCAACAGGCTGGCCAAACGCTGCGCCGCCACCGGGTCGCGGTCGTCGTGTGCCAGTCGGGCCAGCAAAGCCACTGCCTGCGGCCATTGCCCCAGCTCAAGAGCGCGTGAAGCCAGCACTCTGCGCAGCATCGGATTTTCGCCGGCGAGCTGACTCGCCGTGGCGAGAACAGCATCCGCGTTCAGCGGGGCGATTCCCGCGGGCTGGACGGCCAGCACGGCCAGCGCCAGGTAACTGGTCGCGTCGCCCGGGTTGCGTGCAGCACGCTCCCGAAGTGCCAGAACCTGCTGCGCCGGATCCGTCGAAGGCGGGATGCAGGTCGTCAGGTTGGGCCACTCCGCAGCCTCGCAGGCCTTGTCCAGGTTGCGGGGGACGGCAATGATCGCCAGCCACACCGATATCGCAGCGGTCAGCGCCACCAACGCCAGTCGCACAGGCGTCGGCAATGGCTTTTGCGTGCGGACACCCGTCAAGGCGTGCCCGCTCCGGCAATGAGCTGGGTCATGACCGGTTGCCCGGCACGCGATGCAAACAACGCACGCAGAACAAATTCCCGCGTCACCATCTGCAGGGTTTCGTCCTGCAGTTGCAGTTGCACAACGCCATCGACCACCAGCTGCTCCCCGCCATTCTTCCCGGCAAACTGGACCTGCCCCAACCTCACCACGCGCGAGCCCGCCAGCGTCCGGTTGTAGGCCTCGACAAAACGCGCATCGCCGTCCGTGCGGCTTGAGCGCTCGACCAGGCGCACAGCCTGCTCGCCGCGTCCGCTCTGCAGGGCGCCGAGCAACTGCGCCAGCAGTGGCTGAACGTCTGCCATGCGAAGGCCGCTGACGGCAGTCGCCTGCGTAATCGCCGACGCCGACGGCGCAGGACTGCGCGGTACCACCGCTGCAATCACAACGGCAGGCTGCGCCGGTGGCGCAGGGTCGTGCGCCACCGCTGCAACCACCGCAGGCGCTGCTGGAATGGCGGCGCGCGCTGGCATCGACGAAGCATCCTTCCCCGTCGCGACCTGCGCTTTTTCGGGTAACGGCGCCATCGTGTTGCTGATTTTCAGACCGGCGGTGATGGACTGCGTTGACGCAATGGGCGGCCCTGACTGCGCCACGACCGAGGAAGCCGATGCACGAAGAAGTGGTGGCGGCAAAGCCACTCGCTGCGTCGCTGCAGGCGCTGGGGGCGGCAACTCCGTCGTTCGCGATACAACTGTTGTTCTGGGCGCAGGCTCAGTCCGGGGCACCGGCGCTGCCTGCACGACCGTTGCAATCGGCGCCGGGCCCGCAGAAATTGCGCCTACCGCGGCAACCGGTCCGGACGCCATCGCCCGGACGATCGGTGCCTCTACTGGCGAACTGGCGACCGGCACCGCTGCCGTCGCGAGCTTGTTCGAACCACCCTCGTCTTCGCGGGAAGTCGCAACCTTCGTCGCGGCCGGCCTGATCACAGCCGTCCCGTTGCTGACGGCAACGCTGCCCGCCGCTTCGGTATCACTGGCAGGTACCGGCGTATTCGCCAACTGGGCCAGCCGCTCATGCAGCGGGTCGGCCGGCCAGAACATCACCATCAACAGCAGGGCAGCAGCGGCTCCGGTCAATACGAAAGGCCAGACGCGGCGCCTTTCAGCAAGTCGCGCCGAAGCCTGACGACGTGCAGTCGGCTCATAGCGCGATGGCCGAGGCGCTTCGATTCGTACCGGCGCTCGCAGCGCCTTGTCATAAAGCATCCGCTTCTCGGGTGAAGCCAGTACGTCGTTGGCCTGATTGATCCGCGTCGCTGCATCGGCGGGCCAGTGATCGCTGCCGGCCGAAAAGTCCGGATGGGTCAGCCGGATCAGCATGCGGTAGTGTTCGCGCAAAGTTGCCGGGTCGAAATCGCCGGACAACCCCAGCAGCGTGTAGTGGTCCGCCCCCTGACGCAACATCGCTGCGCGCACGAAGAACCGGGCCGCTTCGCGCAGCCCCTGCTGCAACTCCGGGTCCGCCGGCAGTCCTTCAACCGACCGACCCGCCGCCAGCGCCAGCACCCGGCCCTGCTGGTCAAACAGCACCCTCGGCTCGCGCGACGCCGTCGAATACCGGCCGGGAAAGGCCTGGAAATCCAGCAGCGCCAGCGCAAGCCCATCCGGCCGGTCGCCGAGCCGGTCAACACCGCGGGAGTCGCCGAGGCTCATGCCTCGGCCTCGGCGCTCGTGCGGCCCTGACGCAGGGGCACCGGCGTACGGTCACCCCCTTTGCCATACCCGTAGCCGTAGTAAGCGTCGCTGCCGTAATAGGTCGAATGCCCGGCACCGGCCCTTGTCAATGCCACGCCGAGCGGCAGGAGTCCGGCAACGCGCAACCGACGCAATGCATCGCGCACGCTCGACCGGCGCGTCTGCCCCGCACGGACGACAAAAATCATGCCCGGAATCTGGTTGCCCAGCACGATCGAATCGGCAATGCCCAGGATGGGCGGCGCATCGATCACCACCTGATCAAATCCCATGGTCGACGCCTTGTCCAGGAGTCGGAAGAGCTTGGGGCCCATCAGCAGATCCACCGGACTGGGTGGCATCGGGCCGGCAGACAGCAGATGCAGCCCGACGATCCGGGACGTCTGAATCAGTTGCTCGCGCGTACCTTCACCGGACAGGTAATTTGACAGGCCGCGGTCGTTGGCAAGACCCAACACGCGGTGCTGGGATGGATTGCGCATGTCGGCATCCACCAGCAACACGCGTTTGCCCAGCTGGGCGAAATTGATGGCCAATGCCAGCGCCGTTGTCGACTTTCCTTCGCCCTGGACACTGCTGGTGACCATCATCTGGCGGGGAGCACCCTCGGCCGTGGAAAACTGCAGCGCGGTGCGCATCGACCGGTAGGCTTCAGCGAAAGGACCTCGCGGGTCGGAAACCGTCTGCAGCGCTGCGTTTTCGCCCTTGCCCGCAGCCTTGCGGCTCAATTGCGGAATGACGCCCAGCAGCGGCAGACCAAACAGCGCCTCGACCTCATCGGCGTGCTTGATCGAGTCGTCCATGTGCTCGCGGACGAATGCCCATGCCAGTCCAACCAGCAGACCGGCCATCAGCCCCACCATGGCGATGTTTCGCACATTGGGTTCATAGGGAAACAACGGTATGCTGGCCTGATCGACCACGGAAATCGGGTTGGCCGTCACCTGGTTGCTGACATCCACTTCTTTCAGCCGCTGCAGCAGCCCGTCATACAACTGGCGGTTGGTATCGAGCTCACGCTTGAGCAGGTTCAACTGCACGCTGCGGTCCTGCGACACCAGCACTTCCTTGCGCGATTCACCGACGCGCGCTCGCACCTTGTCTTCCTGCGACTTGGCCGCCTCATACTGGGCTTTGACGGCCACCAGCACGATGCCGACCTCGGCCTTGATGCGCGCATCCAGTTCAGCGATCTGTGCCTTCAGCTGCACCATCTTCGGAAATTCGGGTTTGAAGGTCGTCAGGTTGACCAGGTACTCCGACTCCAGTTTGGCGCGCTGCTCCTTGTAGGCGGCCACCGTTTTGCTCTCAAGCACCTGCGGCGCACTTTCCGGGTGAAGCTTGACTTCGTTGTACACCGCCTCGGCCCGCTGCCGCTCCTGTTCGGCCTTGGCCAGCGCCGCTGAATGATCAGAGAAGGTCTGGTTCACCACGTTGGTCTTGTCGTCCAGCATCAGGATCGAATTGGCCCTTGCGTAGGCATTGAGCGCACGCTCCGACTCTTCCAGTTTGGCCTTGGTCGCCTTGATCTGATCTTCCAGAAACCCCTTGGCATAGCCGGATGTGTCGGACTTGCGCTCCTGACTCATGGCAATGAACGTCTTGGCCATGCCATTGGCCACCCGCGCAATGTGCGTCGGGTTCGGGCCCGACACCGAGATCCGCACCAGTCTGGAGCTGGGCACCTGCGAGACCGACACCGAGCCCATGAAACCCGCGACAACGGCCTCGCGGCTGAGAAAGGCGCGGTCCACAACCGCTGGCTTGCCCATCTGGCGATAGCCGGCCAGCACCCGCTCTTTCAGATCCGACAGCATGCCCAGGCCCGGAAGGGCGCCAGATTCGGCGCGCGCTGTCTTTGAAGCGGGTGCCGATGCCGGCGCCGCACCTGCCAACGCTGGAACGGATGGCGCATCCGCCGCCGACGCGCCGAGCCTAGGCTCGGGCGCGCCGGTAAACCGCCCCCTGGTCGGATCGAGCCCCAGTTCGTCGATCACCCGCTCGGCCAGCGCACGGCTGCGCAGCAACTCGATCTGCGTCTGCAGCGTCAGGCCGTCCATGTCCTGGTAGGGATCGACGTCACGGTTGAACTGCACGATGCGTGCGGTCGAACTGTCAATCTGCAAGGTTGCTGCCGTGCGGTACATCGGCGTGCGGGTCAGCCCGTCTACGCTTGCAACCGCCAGCCCGATCAACGCCGCAGACACCAGCGCCCACTTGTGCTTGAGCAGAACCCGCAGCAGATCTTTCAGGTCAAAGCCGTCGTCAGACAACTCGTCGGCGCCGCCGCGCATACCGGCGGGTTGCAACAGATAGGCGTCGCGGAGGGCCAGCGCCGACTTGCGCGCGGGATCAGGCGATGGGGCTTGGGCAGGGTTGGTGTTCACAGATGAAGTGGTCCCGAGCGTCAGGTTTTGGGGAAATCCGGATCGGCAGCACTGTTGGCAACAAGGTTTCAGGTCAACGGCGTCAGGTGCACGACCAGAACAAGTGACTGGTCAAGCCGCATTGCATTCACTTGCCTATATAGCTGAACGGATTGAAGATGCCGATGATGTCGCCAATGATGGAGTCACGGATCACCACCCGGCCGGGCGAGCGCTTCACGACAATGACGTCATCCGCTTTCAGGAGCGGATCCGGGGCGTTCCCTTTCTGGATCTCCGTCACGTCATACACCTTGGACTCTGGCTTGCCGCCCGGCACATTGCGAAAGATCACGACTTCCGAATAGTCGGCCAGTTCGCCGCGACCGCCAGCACGGGCCATGGCACGCATCAACGTAATGTCGCCTGTAAACGGGTACACACCGGGCGACTTGATGGCGCCTTCCAGCGTGATGCGTTGGGTGGTGAACTCGCGGATGAAGATTGAAATCTGCGGGTCTTGCAGATATTTCTCGCCGTAGGCTTTGGCCAGTTGCTTTTCAGCCTGTTCAGCGGTCAAACTACCAATGGCGACAGAGCCCACCAAGGGCAAAGACACCAGCCCGGAAGAATTCACGCGCACCGTCCGCTTCAGTTCCGGCACGCCATAAACCTCGACATCAATCAGATCATTGGGGCTGATACGGTAGTCCACCCCCAAACCTGCGAGCCCCGGCCCAGGGATGACCGTGCCCTCTGCCCACTTGGCCGCACCCTCAGTTGGGGGAACAGTCCCAGCCACAACCGGGCCCGCCGAAACGGGCTGGGGACGCGGCGACGCCTGTTCACTGGCGCTTTGGGCGCGGGAAAGCCCTGAAGTCGTCAACGCGACAACTGCCAAGGCAAACCAGAGCGCTTTCATTTTTTCTTCCCTGCGAAAATCGTTCATTCCCGAACCTGCCATTCTAGGTAGTCCGCCTACGCCCGGGAACCTGTTGCGGTCATCACTACGGCAAACGGCAAACAAACTGCGGCAATTTGACAAAATTCTTGCGCATCAGCGCGCCCAGGCCGCCAATGCCGTTCCTGCGCATCGCCAGCAGGTCTTCCTGTGACTTGAGCAACAAGGCGCCCAACGAACGGTTGCTGATGCCCCCCAGCCGCATGCGCACCAGCACTTGCGGCAAATAGCGCGGCATCACGCCGCCGCGCCCCAGAAAGCGCAAGACCGTATCGTAATCGGCCGATATGCGATAAGCCGTGTCAAACATCCCCAACCGCTGGTAGACCGAGCGGCGCACATAGAAGGTGGGATGCGGCGGCATCCAGCCGGCGGCCAGGCAGCCCGGCTTGAACGGGCCCGCCCGCCAGTAGCGCACCACCCGCGACGGATCCGATTGCCGCGTGTACACCAGGTCACCATAGATGGCGTCCACTGCCGGATCTTCGAAAGCCTGGGCAATCTGCGACAGAACGTCCCGGGACTCGTAGAGGTCATCGGCATGCAGAAAGCCCACCACGTCGCCACTCGCCAGGCGAATGCCCTTGTTGAGCGCCTCATAGATGCCGCGGTCGGGTTCGGAGACCAGCACCGCCAATCCTTCCTGCATGGACCGCAATTTCATCAGCGTGCCGTCGGTGGACGCGCCGTCGATGACGATGTGCTCCACGTGCGGCCAGGTCTGCGCCGCCACCGAGGTCAGCGCTTCGCCCACCGTATCAACCCGGTTGAAAACGGCGGTCACCACGGAAATCGTCAAGGTCAACGCAACTCCCTCATGATCCACATGTGCAGCAAACCCAGGTACTCCTTGAGCGCCCGGCTGCTCCAGGCCAGAGAACCGGCGTCCGGCCACCACTGCCAGAGAGAATCGGGTTTGTCGCCGAGCGCCTCGGCGTCGGTAGCGGCAGCCACCAACTCGATGCCGGAGCCCCGATACGCCGCCTCAAAAGTCGCCATCGCGCGAGGCATGTGCAGCGCCGACGTCACCAGCAGCAGTTTTCGCGCGCCCAGCGCGCGCGCCATCGCCAGACTGTAACGGGCATTCTCGCGGGTGTTGCGGCTCAGCCCCTCGAGCCGCATGGCACTGTCGGGTACCTGGATCACCCGCAGCAGCTCGCGCATCGCCTCCGACTCGGCCGGCAGGTGCTCGTAGCCAGGCTGATTGCCGCCGGACAACAGCAGCCAGCGCACCTTGCCTGCGCGGTACAACGCGCCGGCGTGCCAGACCCTGTCGGCAGCGCTGCCCAGGTTGATGTGCGGCCTGAGCGGCAGTTGCGCCGCTGCAAGCGCGCCGCCCAGAACCAGCGCCGCGTCGGCCTGCGGTGTGCCTTGCACCGTCATCAGCGGGTAGCGCCGCTCCAGCGAGTCGGCCAGGCGCCAGGCGGCCCAGGGCGTGCTGACCAGCCAGAGCCCCACAAGCGACAGCACAGCCAGCGCCACGCCAACGCGGCGCCAACCTCGCCACAGCAGCAACAACGCCAGCAGGCCTGCCAGCAAGGCCAGCGTCAAGGGCGACAGCAGGGCCAGCAGCAGACGCGTACCCCCCGGCCCTGCAAATGACAAAATATCAGTCAAATTGGCATCAACCCAGCGTCGAATGGCTACCTGGTGCTACAAAAATATAACGCCCCCGGACGGGTTTCCGGCCTGGCGCGGCCCTCCGTGCCAAGGGTCCGGATGCATTTTCCGGGTCGTCGCCGGTTCCTCGCCTTTCACGCACGCCGCACCACCCAATCCCCCATCACCAGCACATCCATCTTCGTGCGCAAAAAGCAGTCCAGCGCCTCGGCCGGGGTGCAGACCACCGGCTCGTTTTCGTTGAAGCTGGTGTTCAGCACCATCGGCACGCCGGTCTGCTCGAAGAAGGCGGTGATCAGCGCGTGGTAGCGCGGGTTGGTGGCGGGGTTCACCGTCTGCAGGCGGCCGGAACCATCGACGTGGGTCACGGCCGGGATCAGGGCGCGCTTTTGCTCGCGAATCTGGTAGACCTGCATCATGAAAGGCACATCGCCATCCTGCTCGAACCACTCGGCCACAGCGCCTTGCAGCACGGACGGGGCGAACGGGCGGAAGGATTCGCGGCGCTTGATCTTCAGGTTCAGGATGTCCTTCATGTCGGCGCGGCGCGGGTCGCCGATGATGGAACGGTTGCCCAGCGCGCGCGGACCCCATTCCATGCGGCCCTGGAACCAGCCGATCACCTCGCCGCGGGCCACGGCGGCCGCCGTCTCACTGCACAGCTGCGCTTCGTCGTGCACACATTCCACCGTGCAGCCCTCGGCCAGAACTTCTGCCGAGCGCGCCTCCAGCAGGTTGCCGATCTGCTCGTTGCTGAAATGCGGCCCCCAGTACGCATGGTCATGCGCCGGGCCGCGCGCGCCACCCAGCTCGTGCCACACGCTGTACGCCGCGCCAATCGCCCCGCCCGCATCGCCTGCGGCTGACTGCACATACACCTGTTTGAACGGCGTCTTCCGCAAGATCTTGCCGTTGGCCACCGAATTCATGCCGCAACCGCCGGCCACCGCCACCGCATCCAGCTTGTGGCGGGCGTGCAAGGTGTTCAGCAGGTGGAAGAAGGCCTCTTCATACATCGCCTGCACCGAGCGGGCGATGTCCTTGTGGTGCTGGGTCAGGGGTTCGTCTTTTTGCCGGGCCGGGCCCATCAGGTCGATCAACCCCTGGGCAAACAGGGTGCCCACGCTGGGCGTGCCACCCTCCCACTCATATTCGACTTTCTCGTTGTGGTGCCGAAAGCAGGCCAGGTTCAGCTTGAAACTGCCGTCGGGCTGCAGCAGCACAATCTGGCGCATCTGCTCCAGATACACCGGCTGGCCATAGGGCGCCAGGCCCATCACCTTGTATTCGTCACCGTAGTTGGGAAAGCCGATGAACTGCGTCAGCGCCTGGTAGAAGATGCCCAGCGAATGCGGGAAGTACACCTTGTCTTCCACCTCGATCTGCGTGCCCCGCCCCACGCCCCAGGCGGCACTGGCAAAGTCGCCAAAGCCGTCCACCGACACCACCACCGCTGATTCGAACGGCGAGACATGGAAGGCTGACGACAAATGCGCCAGGTGGTGTTCCACCTGGTGCACCTGGCCGGCAAAGCGCTCACCGGGGAAGGCGGTGGCCAGGTGTTCGGCCACGCCGGCGCGCTCGCGCTTGTTGCGCAGGCGGTCGAGCACCATGCCCAGATCGGGCCGCCTGGTCAGCGTATAAGCCAGCTTTTTGCCCAGGTTAGCCTTGCCGTCCTGGTTGATGGGGACGTGCTGAACCTGCGCCAGAGATATGCCCGCCTCGGCCAGGCAATAACGAATCGCCTCACTGGGGAAGCCCGCCCAGTGCTTGATGCGCCGAAAGCGCTCTTCTTCCGCCGCCGCCACCATCACGCCGTCGCGCAGCAGACAGGCGGATGAATCACCGTGGAAGGCGTTGATGCCCAGGATAAAAGTCATTCTGTTTGCGATCGTTCAAAACGATTTGGTGGCTGAGGTCATGGATTGCCGCTTGCCCGCGCTCCCGTTAGCGCACGCGGTCTTGTAGACGAATCAATTGGAATCTGACCCCAATTTGCCCCGATTACCGGCTGAAAGGCTCACAGCGGCAGATTCAACTGGATCTTGACCACATGCTCAACCGCTTTGAGATCGACCCGGGACAGCACCCCCAGCCGTGTGGTCAGCCGCTCCTTCGCCACCGTGGTGACTTGATCGGCCATGGCCTTGCTGGACTGTCCGTCCACGCTCACCACCGCCTCGCTGGGGTAGTGGCGCCCGGTATTCGACGTCAGCGGAACCACCTGCAGGCGGTTGAGATGGGTGTTCGACAAATCATTGCTCACGATGACCGCGGGACGGATCTTGCGAATTTCGCCACCCCTTGCCGGGTCAAAGTCCACCCACCAGACCTCACCGCGACGCATGATCCGCGTCGCCGATCAGGGCCTCGCTCCAGGCCAGCGCCTCCTGCTCCCGGGCCGTATCGTTCGCCATGGCCCGGTAGCCTGCGGCCAGGTCGTCGCTGACCACATGCGGGCGCGCCAGATTTTCCAGAAATGCGCTGATCTTTCTGCGACCGACCACGCGGATCAGCCCGTCGTACACCACTTCATCCATGGTGATCGTCATTCTCTTTTGCATGGTCGAACTCCTTTCTATGCATATACGCATTGTGCATTATGGCCACTTGTGTCGAAAATCGATCAGTTCGCAGCCTGGAACCATCTGGTCACACCCATGGAGAGTTCAAACTCCATAGCAACAAGCCACGCAATGACGCTGGATTGAGGCCAATAACATTCAAATTTCACCATTGACAAGCCTGAAGGTCGGCGCCGAGCCGGCGCGGCTCTCAACCGCAGCCCGGTCGCGGACGAAAACGGTGTTGGCGCTGTTGGCTGCCGCCACAACCAGACGTCGGGCAAACGGGTCGTAGCCAAACGGGGCAAAGCCGTTTGCCCGCCTCACACCGGTCAGCAGGTCGTCACTGACGCCATAACGTGATCCGCTGCCGTTGGTCTCCATGATCACCGCCAGCAGGCGGGGGTCTGCCAGCGTCTGCTGGCCACCCCGGAGCACTGCCAGCTCATGCCCTTCCACGTCGATCTTGATCAGGACCGGAACGTCCTCGCCGACCAGATCATCCAGCCGAACAACCGGCACCGTGACAGCCGGAATAACCTCGCCCTCAGCCAGCACATGGTTCACGGTATCCAGCCCCGATGAAAACCGCAACTCACCCGCATGCTCCGAAAGGCCGACCTGACGGCACCGCGTGCACTCGCCCATGCCGTTGAGCGCCACGTTGCGCTGCAGGTGGGCGAAGGTCGCAGGCACCGGCTCCACTGCCGTCACGCGCGCACCAACCGCCCCGCCTGCCAGCACGGTGTAGCTGCCCACATTCGCCCCCACGTCCAGAAATGGTCGCCCGCCCGCAGCAGGTGCAGCACGAAGCCCATTTCATGAACCTCGTGCAGGCCGCAATACCAGTTGCCGGTGGCGCCGGTCATGCCACGCATGGCAAACAGGGAAGTGCCGTGCACAAAGGGGAGTTCGATCAGGCCGGGCATCAGCCTCGCCGCGAGCTGCCAGCGCGCCACGCGCCAAAGTGCAGCCAGTTTGCCGTGAGCATTCAGCGGGTGATTCCAGACGTATTTCAGCAAACTCCACATAAATCCATTCGTCCCTGCAATCCATCCGTTCACGATGGCATTTCAACATCCGTGGCAAACACCGACTATTTCACGCTGGCCCAGAAATAATTGGAATCTGACCCCGATTTACCATTGGAATCTGACCCCAATTTATCGCCGCCGCATCAGATCGTATTTCTTGATGTCCACCTCAACCTGGTAAGAAGCACGCATCCGGCAAAACACGTAACCGTCGCGCCCGTCCAGAAAACCCCGGCGCAGGAAGTAGCTGTATACAAAATAGATAAAGCCCCGAGCCGGCAGCCGCCATGCCAGGCGTTTGAGCGCTTCACGCCGTTGCAAAGGGTCACGGGAAAGCAAGCCGGTGAGGCGCAGCCCCGTGCCTGCCTGGTCAAATTCCAGTTGCGCCTCTTTACGCGAATAGCGGTTTTGCCGTTCGTACCATTCGTCGATGCCCTTCAGGTTCTCATCGATCAGGTCGTGCTTCAAGTCCTTGATCAGGCCGGTAACCGTTTGCGTTTCGGCATGCCCTCTGTCCTGATAGCGCACGCGATCCTTGCGGATGAAGCGCACCACCCAGGTCGGGTACAGGCTGCTGTAGCGCAGCCATCGGCCCCACATATAGAAACGCCGACGCACGCGCCACGCGCCCACGTCTGGTGGGTCAGCAGCGGCAATGGCGCCAAGCTCCTGGGCCAGTTCCGGTGTGACCCGTTCATCGGCATCCAGAATCAGAATCCACGGGTGTTTGGGGTTGGCGTTGTCCAGCGCCCAGTTGCGCTGCGAACCAAACCCCATAAAGCGGTTCTGGAAAAAACGCACGCCGCGCTGCTCGCACAACGCCTTGGTGCCGTCAGTACTGAATGAATCCAGCACGATCACGTCGTCGCACCAGGCAAGGGCATCAAGGCAGGACGGCAAATGTATCTCTTCGTTCAGCGTGAGGATGATCACACTGACTGCGATGGGCCCAGTCACGAAATCACCTGCCCGGCATTGCCCGCCCGCTGCGCCTGGTGCCAGCGCCAGGCCGTGCCCACGATATCGGGCAGATCGGCATGTTGCGGGGACCAGCCCAACTCTGTGCGCATGCGGCTGGAATTGCCCACCAGTTCCGGCGGATCACCGGCGCGCTTCGGCCCCATGCGCACCGGGATGTTCAGGGCCGTCACCGCCCGCGCCGCATCAATCACCTGCTTCACCGAAAACCCCTTGCCGTTGCCCAGGTTGTAAGCCGTCGTGGAAGCGCCCGCCTGCAGCGCCTGCAACGCCAGCACATGGGCCTGGGCCAGATCGGTCACATGGATGTAGTCGCGGATGCAGGTGCCGTCGGGCGTGGGGTAGTCGCCGCCAAACACGGTGACGTCAGGCCGCACACCGGCTGCAGCATCGAGCACCAAGGGAATCAGGTGCGTCTCTGGGTCGTGCGCCTCGCCGGTTTCACCTTCCGGGTCGGCGCCAGCGGCGTTGAAGTAACGCAGACTGATGGAGCGCAGGCCGTGGGCGGTGTCGAAATCGTGCAGCATGCGCTCGATCATCAACTTTGACGCGCCATAGGGGTTGATGGGGTTCTGCGGATGGTCTTCGGCAATCGGAACCGCTTGCGGCACGCCATAGGTGGCGCAGGTGCTGGAAAACACACACTGGCCCACACCGGCATCGCGCATGGCTTCCAGCAAGGTCAGGCTGCCGGCCACGTTGTTGCGGTAGTACTTGCCGGGGTTGGTAACCGACTCGCCCACGTAGGCGAATGCTGCGAAATGCATAACCGCCACCGGCTGCCAGGCGCGCAAGGCAGCGTCCAGCGCGGCGCGGTCCAGAATGTCACCATGCACAAACGGCCCCCAGCGCACCGAGCTGCGGTGGCCGTAAGCCAGGTTGTCAAAGGTAACAGGTATATAGCCCGCCAAATCCAGCGCCTTGCAGGCGTGGCTGCCGATGTAACCGGCGCCGCCGGTGACCAATACATGTTTCATCGTTCGAGAATCTCTGAATAAAGTTGCAGCAGGTTCTGCCCCATGGCCTGCGCCGAGTACCGCGCCTGCGCCAGGCGCAATGCGGCGGCGCCCATTGCCGCGCGACCGGATTCGTCAGCCAGCACCTGCCGCAGGCCGGCGGCAATGCTGGCCGGGTCGGGTGCCACGGCCACCCCGGCGCCTGCTCTCACCACATCGCCAGCAATGGCAACCCCCTGCCCCAGCACGCAGGGCAGGCCAGCCATCAGGGCCTCGGCTGCGGCGATGCCGAAGTTTTCTGAAAAAGACGGAAGGACAAACAACTTGGCCGAAAAAAGCGCGCTGGCTTTCAAATCGCCATCGATACGGCCGGCCCAAACGACACTTTCACCCAGGCCCAGCTCTGCCGCCGTGCCGTGCAGCTTTGCGACATAGGTCGGGTCCCCATCGCCCGCCATCAACATACGCAGTCCGGGCCAACTTGGCAGAACCTGCGCGAAGGCCAGCAGCGCGCCTTCGACGTTTTTCTTTGGGTCCAGCCTCGAAAGAAAGAGAACATAAGGTGCCATGCCCAGCGCCGGGTACCGAGCACGCACCAGGGCGGCATCGGCCTGGGGTGCAGGCTCAATGCCCAGCGGTATCACCACCCCACGCATGGGCACGCCCCACTGGGCGGCCTCTTGCTGCTCGGCTTCGCTGGTGAAATGTACGGCTGCAGCGCCGCGCAGCGCCGGCCCCTCCAACAACGCCAGCGAAGCCCGCTTGAGCCAGGGCCGCCGGTGAGTCACACCGTAGTGATTCAGCGTTCCCAATGGGCGGATCACATAAGGCACCCCGGCCAGACGCGCCGACCATGCGGCCACCAGGGTGTTGAAGGAAAACAGCGCATGAATGTGCACCACGTCGAAGTCACGGGCATGCCGTAGCGTCCACCAACCCAGGCCCAGCGAGGTCTTGTAGAAATCCATCTGCTTGCGAAAGTACCGGCGGGTCACGCCGTTTTCATGCAAGGGCACGCCCAAAGACTTGCCGTTGTGCCGACCGCGCCCGGCGTCATCGGTCGTGGCAGTCACGATATCCACCCCAAGCCGAGACAAACTTTGCTCCATCAGGGCCAGGGCCCGGCTCGGGCCACCGTGGATCACGGCATTGGACGAGATCACGTGCAACACCTTCATGCCCGACCTGTCACATAGCGCACCGCTGCCAGCGTGCCGGTCACGGCGC
>JACSRS010000095.1 GCA_014879655.1 Burkholderiaceae bacterium | reverse complement strand
GCCGCGGCCGACCACGTGGTGCGCGCCGAGCTGTTCTTCGACCCGCAGACCCACACCGCGCGCGGCGTGCCTATGCAGACTGTGCTGCACGGCCTGCACCGCGCCTGCGTGGACGCGCAGGCCAGACTGGGCATCAGCGCCGACCTGATCCTGTGCTTTCTGCGCCACCTGAGCGAAGAAGACGCCTTTGCCACGCTGGAGCAGGCGCTGCCGTACCGCGAGCTGTTTATTGGCGTCGGGCTCGATTCCAGCGAACTGGGCCACCCGCCCGAAAAGTTTGCGCGTGTCTTTGGCCGCTGCCGCGAACTGGGCCTGCACCTGGTGGCCCACGCGGGTGAAGAAGGCCCGCCGGCCTACATCTGGAGCGCGCTGGATGGGCTGAAGGTCGAGCGCATCGACCACGGCGTGCAAAGCAGCCAGGACCCGGCGCTGCTGGCGCGCCTGGCCCAGGACCGCACCCCGCTGACCGTGTGTCCGTTGTCCAACCTCAAGCTGTGCGTGTTCCCCGACCTGAAAGACCACAACCTGCGCCAGCTGCTCGACGCCGGCCTGTGCGTGACGATCAACTCGGACGACCCGGCCTATTTTGGCGGCTACATCAATCAGAACTTCACCCAGACCTTCGCCGCGCTGCACCTGGACACGCAGCACGCCTGGACGCTCGCGCACAACAGCATCGAAGCCAGCTTTGCGCCGGAAGCCGACAAGGCGCGCTGGGTGCTGCAGTTGAACCACTGCTTTGAGCGTTTCGCCGAGACCGATTGCTGAGCTGGGCAGAGGGCGGCTGAAGCGGGTTGCCGTCACCGCTTTTGACATCCCGCCAGCGCCACGCCAAGGCCCCCCAGCACCAGCGCGATGGCCAGGGCCCGATGCCCCGGCAAGGGAACGCGGACCAGCGGCATCCAGACCGACGCCGCCACAATCGCCGCCTCAAAGATGGCAACCAGCACCAGGGGGGAAACGCAACTCAAGCCAGCGCAGGGTTGCCGTCCCTTCAAGGCTCGGCTTGGAACGCTGAAGACTCTGCCGAGGCCATAAGCACCGCCTGCAGGCGGTTGAGGTTCTGCTCGTTCGCCGGCACCACGATGGGTGCCACGGCGGTGGCCACGGCGGGGTCGTCGAAGGCCTGGCGCCAGTCGAGACGCGTTTGCCCGTCGGCCTCGGCCAAGGTGATGGTCAGCGTGAAGTGCGGCGCGGTGACGTGCCGGATGACGATGCGCTGTGGCGACGCTTCAAGAAAAGTGCAGTCGTTGGCGTAGTCGGTGCCATCCGGCCCGTGCATGACAAAGGTCCACCGGCCCTGCGGCTTGAACTCGAAGACCTCGAAGGTATTGGTGAAGCCGTCCGGCCCCCACCAGGTCGCAAGCCGCCCGGCATCGGCAAACGCCGCGAAGATTTGTGCGGGCGCGAATGGGAAGAGGCGGCTGGTTGTGAAGACGCCGTCTGCGCTGGGATGTGATGGCATGGGCTTCCTCGGTGGGTGGCGACGTGAAGCGAAGCAGGATTTCGGTGACTGGTCGGAGGACGCGTGGCGACACCGCTGACCAGACACGGCCTGCCGGTCAAACCCGCAGCGCCGGTAGTTTTGTGACCTCACTATATCGCCCGGATTGCGAAGTCCGCCTGGAAGAAATCCGGATTTTCATCCGGTGTCCCATGAGCGGCTATCCAGCGGCCCCGCAGCCGTAATTTTGAGAACAATATGCCACTCCCCAGCGTCGAATGGTCATATTCAGCTATCGAATCGGGAGTTTCTTCCCATTTGTGGAGAGCAGGTACGACGTTCTAGGCATCACCGGGAAGGCGCTCGAAAGCCCATTCGTCACAGTCATCTTCCCTTGATTGATCCCAGCTATTTTCGAGGTGAGCGAGCTCGTGCAGCACCAAGTGACGGAGGAACATGACTGGGTTCTTCTTCATTTCTCTCGTTTCACCCCAGTAACCGCGAAAATCTAGCCGGCCAAGAACACCCGACAAGTCTTCTTCGTTCAATTTGGCCCGAACCACCACAGCCCGTGGCAGCTGACCGCGCACCGGGATAGAGGTCCCGATTGGGTTCCCCGTGACGATGACGTGATTGGCCTTAGCCCAGTCTGCGACATCAGGGACGATCTCAAGCGAAACCTCTTGCGTCGCATGGCGGCGAAGTTCCGACTCGAGAACCTGGCGGTGATCGCCGACCTGGATTTCCATGCCGTCTAACGTTCGAAATCGCCGACCGGCCCGGCTTTTCGCGCAGGTCCGGTGGATTGGCGGGTTATGCAGTTGCTTTATTCATCTTTCGCCGAGGTTCGACTTTTCGAAAAAATGGCTGCGACGATGAGCCAGCCAATCAGAGTGAGGACAGGCGCAAATTTGAACGTTAACCATGGTCCGGCCTCGCAATTCCACGCGCACAAGAGTGCAAATGAGATGAAGATTGCGAAGATCGGTGTGAACAGCAACCAACCGAGCAGCCAGCCCATCGAATGACCAGGGTCAGTGGGCTGGGCCCGGTCGGTCGGCTTCCAGCCCGAATCCGACGTGAAGAGCGCAGGACAACGCGGACACCGCGTCGCGTCGGGGGATACTGGCGCGCTACACGCGGGGCAATAAAGCTGCATAACGTCGAAGCTGCCCGGCGCGCAGCACACGCCGCGAAGCGGCATCCTTCTGCTGCGTGTCCGCGCCGAGCGTCCTGTTAAACCGCTGACCTGAGGTGATAGGGGTCATGCTTTGGTAAGACCTTGCAGTAACGAAAGCGCTACCCCAGCAGGTAGGGCGATTCACATTAACCTTCGAGATTTTCGAAACAAGTCAGCGGCCTCAGCATCGCCGGATTTCGCCAACTCTATGAGATCGTCGTTTGTTTTTTCCATTTCGACTTTGCGAAGCAGCTTTAGCTTTTGCGGGAACAGCACCAGCCCGCCATACAGCAGTGCACAAACTACCACGAACAAAAGAAAAAGCTTGACGTAGGAAATCACCGGTGTGTCCTAGGTGCGCATATTGCCGAAAGGTCTAACTATTGATGTATCCCGCAAACCTGCGAGATACCTTGGATGGCTGCGAAATAACATGGCGCACGTAAACAGAAAAAGCTGTTGTCTGACAAGGGCTTGCCTCCGTGTTCTATCTGAATAGAGGGGTATAACAGTTTTGACAAAGTCGCCGACCTCATCCCGCTCCCCACCCGCCTTCCGAATCCATTGCACGGGCGTATTCGCGGTCCCATGATATCCCCCAGACCACTAAAACCGGCCTGAATAAGGCCGATTTGTCATCCGTCGTCTCAAGAATGACTCATACGCCAGCATGTAGCCGCTATTCTGAGAAGAACACGCCAATTCCCAGTGTCAAATGGTCACATCCAGCTATTAATTCAGGAATTTTCTGCTGCTTCATGGGGTCTGTGACGGTTCGCTTCGCCAACCAGATCGGGATGTCGTCGCCCAACCGCTGAGTCAGCCGGCGCATCCGATGGTGCCTCTGCCCCAGAATAAGTCCCGGTCGCAGTCCTCATTCCCAAGGAGTCCCTCCGCCATGCCTACTCACGCCCGCTATCCCCAGCTCTTTACCCCACTCGACCTCGGCTTCACCCGCCTGAAAAACCGGGTGCTGATGGGCTCGATGCACACCGGGCTGGAAGAGGCCGAGGGCGGCTTCGAGCGGCTGGCGGCCTACTATGCCGAGCGGGTGCGCGGCGGGGTGGGGCTGATCATCACCGGGGGCATTCCGCCCAACGCGGAGAGCGGCTTTGGCGCCAAGCTGTCCACGCCTGAAGAGGCCGATCAGCACCGGCTGATCACCGACGCGGTGCACGCGGCCGATGTGGACGTGAAGATCTGCATGCAGATCCTGCACATGGGCGCGCTGGCGCCCAACCCGGCGTGCGTGGCGCCCTCGGCGGTGAAGTCGCGCATCGCGCCCTACACGCCGCAGGCGCTGGACGAAGCCGGCATCGAAAAGCAGCTGGCCGACTTTGCGAATTGCGCCGCGCTCGCCCGCCAGGCGGGGTACGACGGGGTCGAGATCATCGGCTCGGCGGGCTACCTGCTGTCGACCTTTCTGGTGGAAAAGACCAACCTGCGCACCGACGCCTGGGGCGGATCGTTCGAGAACCGCATGCGCTTCCCGGTGGAAGTGGTGCGGCGGGTGCGCGCGGCGGTGGGGCCCGATTTCCTGCTGATCTTCCGCATCTCCGCAATGGACATGCTCGAAGGCGGGCTGGCCTGGGACGAGATCGTGACGCTGGCGCGCGCGGTGGAAGCGGCCGGCGCCAACATTCTGAGCACGCACTTCTGCTGGCACGAGGCCCCGGTGCCCACCATCGCCACCATGGTGCCGCGCGCGGCCTTCGCGTCGGTCACCGGGCGGCTGCGCAAGGCCGTGACGGTGCCGGTGATCACCAGCAACCGCATCAACATGCCCGACGTGGCCGAATCGGTGCTGGCGAGCGGTGACGCCGATCTGGTGTCGATGGCGCGGCCCATGCTGGCCGACCCCGAATGGGTGAACAAGGCGCGCGACGGGCGCGAGGATCAAATCAACACCTGCATCGCCTGCAACCAGGCCTGCCTGGACCACACCTTTGGCGGCTACAAGCAAGTGAGCTGCCTGGTCAACCCGCGCGCCTGCAACGAGACGCTGCTGAACTACGGGCCGACCCCGGCGCGCAAGCGTCTGGCCGTGGTGGGCGCGGGGCCGGCCGGGCTGGCCTATGCGACGGTGGCCGCGCAGCGCGGGCACGCGGTGACGCTGTTCGACAGCGCCCCGGAGATCGGCGGGCAGTTCAACCTGGCCAAGCGCATCCCCGGCAAGGAGGAGTTCTTCGAGACGCTGCGCTACTACCGCCGGATGATCGATGTGCATGGCATCGAGCTGCGGCTGAACACGCGGGTGGACGCGGCGGCGCTGCAGGCCGGCGGCTTCGACGAGGTGATCGTGGCCACGGGCATCGCGCCGCGCCAGCCCGAGATCGAGGGGATCGGGCACCCCAAGGTGGTGAGCTACATCGACGCCATCCTGGGCCGCCAGCCGGTGGGCCCGCGCGTGGCGATCATGGGCGCGGGCGGCATCGGCTTTGACGTGGCAGAACTCATCACGCACGCCGGGCCGTCGGGCGCGACCGACATTCACGTGTTCGCGCGCGAGTGGGGCATCGACTTTGCCAACCACCCGCGCGGTGGCGTGACCGGGGTGGTGCCGCAGGCGGCCTCCAGCGGGCGCAGCGTGACGCTGCTGCAGCGAAAAACCGATCCGGTCGGCAAAACGCTGGGCCGCACCACCGGCTGGACGCACCGCCTGACGCTGGCGCGCCGCGGCGTGCGTTTGGTCAATGGCGTGGAATACCTGAAGGTGGACGACGCCGGCCTGCACCTTCGCGTGCACGGCGAGCTGCAGCTGCTGGAAGTGGACACCGTGGTCGTCTGCGCCGGCCAGCTGCCACTTCGTGACCTGTACGACGCGCTGGTGGCGGTGGGCGTGAAGGCCACGCTGGTCGGCGGCGCGTTCGAGGCGTCGGAGCTCGACGCCAAGCGCGCCATCGATCAGGCCAGCCGGCTGGCGGCGGTGGCGTGAAGGGCCCCGCCAATGGGCCACCCGGCCCTTGCTTCGCTCGCAGGGCCGGCCCAAGGCAGACCCCTGGCGCCTTCCAGACCCGTTTTATGCATCAAAATGGCATCAATCCATCGTCAAATGGTGCCTTATTGCTTCTGAATCAGGAGTAAGGAAATCGTCGCTTCGGACGCACGGTCGCTGCCCGCCATCCAAGCCCGCTTCAAAGGCCGCGGCCCCTGGAAGCGCAGCCTGCCCCGCATCCTCGACACCCTGGAAGCCCTCGGCCGCGCAAGGCGCGAGGGGACGGGGTGGCGGGGTTAGCTGCAAGCGGATGGCTTGAACGTGGAACTCACTCACACCACTGTGGCGGGAGAGGTGGCCCGATGACGTGGACGATCTGTGGGGCCTGTTGCGCGAGGCTCATGATCGGGTTTCACGGTGCGTGGTCGCGAGTGGAATTGCATTGAATCATTGGCTGGAAACGCAGCAACCCGGGGAATCTGCCGGCAGTGCCGGCAAAATCATCCCGTGATATTCAGGGAGATAGAGATGAAAAGAGTACTTCCCGTCCTCGCCTGTTTGGCGCTGCTTTCACCGGTGGGTGCGGGCGCGGGCGAGGTTTTCATGTGCAAAAGCTACAGCGGCGGCACATTTTGGTCCAGCGCGCATTGCGGCAAACACAACGCGCTGATCGAGCGTATCGTGAGCGTGCCCGATGGCCTGCCGTTTGACCAGCAGGTGCAGCTTGCCGAGCAGAACCGTGCGCAGGCTGCTACGCTTGCCCAGCCACCCGCGCCGGTGACGGTTCAACGCGCCACAGTGCCGTCTAACAAGGCCGAGTGCCAGTCGTTGGACGCTCAGATTCGCGAGTGGGACGAGATGGCCCGTCAGCCGCTTTCATCACAGACGCAGGCTTGGATTGCCGTTCAGCGCCGCAAGGCACGAGACAGACAGTTCCACATTCACTGTTGATTGGCTGGGCCGGCGGCGCGCGTACTTCGAAACACATGGATTCCTGGTGTGTGCAAGAAGGAAAAGTGCCAGGCGCTTCGTCGGGAAGATCACTGGAATCGAAAGAAAAGCCGCCCGGCGGTTGCACGGGCGGCTTCTGATCGCTTGGGCTGTTGTCAGCCGGCGCAAATCATTTCAGGCGTGAGTTTCATGGACGGACAGCGATCTCGTTCTTGACACTGATTACGCCCTTGACGCCGCGTGCGATGCTTTCGGCCGCGGCCTTCTCGCTTGAATTCTTGGCGAAGCCGGAAAGCATCACGGTGCCGTTGAGCGTTTCAACGCTGATCGACGTGCCAGCGACGGCCGGGCTTTCCAGCATGCGCGACTTGACCAGGGTGGTGATGCCCGCGTCATCGACGTAAGCGCCTGTGGTCTGCTGGCCCCGGCTGACGGCGCAACCGGTGGCGGAAAGCAGGACGATGGCGGTCATCGCGGCGGCAAGTGTGGTGCGGATGTACATAAGAAGTCTCCAGTGAGTTAGATGCGGGAAATAGATGGACCATTTGGTGAGAAGCCCCGCACCCGACTTTTGCTTTGGCTACCACTGCAGATTACGGCGACCTGAAAGCGCGGTCTGTGCGGCAGCGCACCGAGCCTCTCAATCGGATCCCAGCGGAATCACGAAACAGGTGTCCATGGGCAGTTCCGGCCATTGAAGTGGCTGCCCCGGGTGCAGCAATTGCGTGCCCCACTGCGCAGTCGCGGCCAATGCGGCGTCGGCAGTGGCGCGGATCAGGATGAAGCGCATCGTCCGGTCGCCTCTTCTCAGCGTCAACTCGGCCTGGGGCCAATGGGAGGGCAGGCAGGGGTTGAAGCACAGGTCGGTTGTGCCCTGACGCAGGCCAAAGATAGATTCAATCGCCGCGCGGTGCATCCAGCCGGCAGCGCCGGTATACCAGCTCCAGCCGCCGCGTCCGGCATAAGGTGGTTGTGTGCAGACATCGCCCGCCATCACATAGGGCTCGAGGCCGTACAGAGGCCCTTGCGTCGGGTGGTCAGCGCGATGGGCCGGGCTGAGCCAGGTGAAATAGCGGTAAACGAGGTCACGCTTGGCACTGGCCTGCGGATGCAGTTGCACATACGCAGCCTGGGCCATCAATGCCCAGACGCCCGCATGTGAATACTGGCCGCCGTTTTCGCGCACACCCGGCGGGTAGGCCTGAATGTAGCCAGCGCTGGGTGCAGCGTGGACGAACGGCGGATCGAGCAGCTTGATCAGCCCCGCTGCCGGATCCACCAGATTGGCGTCCATGGCAGTCAGTGCCTTCGCCTGCAACTCGGGGTCTGCCGCGCTGGACATGACCGCCCAGGCTTGCGCGATCAGATCGATACGGCACTCGGCGTTGGCATGCGAACCCAGCGCCTCCCCGGTATCGAAATACGCACGCTTGAACCATTGCCCGTCCCAGGCGGGCCCGTTCAGGGCGGCGCTCCAACCGTGAACCGCTTCTTGCCAGCGCGCGACCCGCTCCCTATCGCCACGCGCGCTGGCCAGCGGCAAAAAGTCCGCCACCACCTTGCACAGGAACCAGCCCAGCCAGACGGACTCGCCACGGCCTTCAATGCCGACCCGGTTCATGCCATCGTTCCAGTCGCCACTGCCCATCAGCGGAAGGCCGTGCGCGCCCAGGCGCAGGCTGTGGTCGATGGTCCGGGCCGCGTGCTCGTAGACAGAAACCTCCACGAGGCTGACGTCCGGTACATAGTAGGCATCTTCAGAGCCTTCCGGAATGGCCGCGCCTTCGATGAAGGGCACAGATTCATCCAGCAGCCCGCTGTCACCGGTTGCGTTGACGTAGTGCGCACAGGCCAGTGGCAGCCATAGCAAATCATCTGAAAAATGGGTGCGCACGCCGGCACCCAGCGGCGCATGCCACCAGTGCTGCACGTCGCCCTGCTCAAACTGCCGTGAGGCGCAGAGAACGATTTGCCGGCGCAGCATGTCCGGCGCGGTCCAGGTCAGCGACATGGCGTCCTGCAATTGATCGCGATACCCGGTCGCGCCACCCGCCTGGTAGAAGCCGGCCTTGGCCCACAGACGGCAGGATATGGTCTGGTAGAGCAGCCAGCGGTTCACCATGGCATCGAACAAGGGGTCGGGCGTCTTCACTGTCGTTGCCGACAGAAGCGTGTCCCAGGTCGCCCGCGCCGCATCCAGGCGTTCACTGGCGGGCATCGCTGCGGCCAGCGTGGCCAGCGACTTCGCGGCGTCGGGGCTTTCGGCATAGCCGAGCAGGAACGCCCTTTCGTCGGACTCACCGGGCGCCAGGGTCATGCGCATGGACAGGGCCGCGCAGGGATCAAGCCCGCTGCCGCTGCCTTGTCCGAAGTGGTCAGGCAGAACCATCCGCCCGCGCGCGTCAAAGCATTCGCGTCGGTCGCAGGTCCAGTCCTCGGCCTCGCTGGCGACGCCCGCAACCGCAAAGAATGCCGTGCCATTGCCAAAACCGGCGGAACTCTCGCGCTGGGTGCACAACAAGGCTGTCAGCTTCTGTTCCTGACCGGAGTCTGGCGCGCTGGCTGGCGCCGGCAAGGCCGGAAGGCGCTGGCGAAAGAGCGCGGTGTGCACCGTGTTGCGGTCCACACGGCTCGCACCCATCATCCATTCGACAATGCCGACCAGACGCAGCTCCCGTTTCCTGTTGCCGTGATTGACGAGGCGCAGCTGGACCTGCTTGACCGAAGTCAGCGCGTCCACGCACCACGTTGCCGTGACTTCCAGGCTTCCTTGCCAGTGGCTGATGACGGTGTAGCCCTGACCGTGTGAAACCTTGTAGCCTGTGCCTTTGACTGCGCAGGCGCAAGCGGACACGCTCCAGGCTTCGTGGGTCCTGAGATCCTGCAAAAAGAAGCTTTCAGTCGGTGGATCTGCCACCGGATCGTTTGACCACGCGGTCAGTTGGTTCAGCCGGCTGTTGCCGGCCCAGCTGAAGCCGGCGCCGGACTCGGAAACCTGGGTGCCGAAACCGGTGTTGGACAACACGTTGATCCACGGTCGCGCGGGGCGCGTTCCGGCATCGGCAGCGAAACTGAATTCCCCCGATTCAGGATCAAATCTCCCACGTGGCACCTGCGCCAGGTCCGGGTTCCAGTCAGGAAAAAGGATGCCCTTCACTGATCCTTCATGCCGCTTGTCGAAAGCAGTCTCTTGGGCTTCGCTCCACTCCTGTACGTGGTGGGCCAGCGGCCGGCCATCGGCGTTGAATTGCAGGCGGGCCAGACTTTCCAGCGTGACCATTTCAGCTGCTGAGACGCTTTCGGCTTGCAACACATGGAACCCGACGCAGGCCTGACCCTGCTGCATGCCATAGGTCGCAATATGGCGACTTCGCAAAGCCGAAATTTCGTGGTTCAGTGCCTTGTAGTAGGAGCCGGTCTCGGCGTTGACGATCACCAGATCGCAGGGGACCTGATTCCAGGACCACAGACTCAGCGCATCGGCCAGCGAGCGAAGCAGGCCCATGCCATGGGTCACAGAGACAGACACCAGGATGATGGGACGGTCCCCGGATATGCCGAAACGCCAGAGCAACTGGCGGTCACAGGCGTCCGGAGCCGCGTCCGCACGCCTTGCCGGGCCAGAGCGGGGTCGTGTGAGGCTGAGCACAAGTGCCGTCGTCATCGTCTGGACGGTCGCAAAGCTCTGCGGGCTGATGGCCAGGTCGCGCAGGCGAATGCCGGTCAAGGTGGCTGACATCAGCGAGGCACGCCGCACATGACTGGGCTGCCGGTATTTGTCGATGACCGCGTTCAGTGTTTCGCAATTGCTCGATACCGTCGTCGCAAAAGTCAGGCGCGCCTTCGAATGCGGTGCGATGCGCAGACCCACCGCCAGCGCGCTGACAGGGTCCAGCCCCGTATCGAGCGGGAAGTCCTGCGGGCTTTGGTCACCGCCCGTTGCGTCGGTTCTCGCCGCGGGCACATCGGCGAAAGCAGTCCGGGGCTGGCTGACATCCCGGTTCCGACCCGACCAGGCTTGCCGGTCGGCCTGTGCGCGGACACGGACGACCTGTCGGTCGGTCCCGGCCAGAAAATGCGCCGCGACGATGTCCTGCTCGTTGACCAGTCGAGGAGTGCGCCGGAAGACCAGCGCCTGGTTTTCCGGCTGCCAGCCGGTCTTGATGAAAAGGCTGCTGAACGCGGGATGCGACTCGTCTGCGTTGGCATCAGCCAGTGTGACTTCAAAGGCGGAGATCAGTTCGAGTTCGAGCACGCTGCCGCCGAGATTTCGCAACTCGACCTGCCGGAACTCGATGTCGTCTTCCGGGCTCACCCACACTGTGGTGTGAACCTCGACGTCCGGCCAGGCAGCATCGAAGCAGGCCCGGTCAGCGTGAAAGGTGCTGCGGTAGCTGGCGCCAGGGTCTGGTGCCGGATGCTGGGTTGTCGACACGGGTGGCTGCTGTGGACTGCGTTGCAGGTAGAAGAAGCAGCCATGGGCGTCTCTGAGCGCGTCGTCGCGCGAGCGGTTGACTCCGATCTCGCCCCAGCGGCTGCAACCGGCTCCGTTGGCGCGAATCGAAACGTTGTAGCGGCCATTCGACATCACCAGCGTCGGTTCCGTCGCGGCCGATCCCGGCACTACATCCCGAAGGAACCGGCCACCCGAATGGCTGGGCTGGTGCGGCGCAGGCAGCTCCGCGGGAGCGGCATACAGCTTCGACACTTCGCGCGGCACTCGCTCGTGCAGCAGTGAAGAGACCGCCTCGATGTGGGCCGTGGCCATGCCCCAGCGCTGAGCGACGCCGCCCAGCAACACATTGGCCAGTGCGACGATGCTCATTCCCTGGTGGTGCGCCATGAACGTGCAGACCGGTGTGAACCGTTGCATCCCCGACTGCCGCGAAGGCGTGAAGTCGAGCGATTCAAGGAAACCGTACTGCGCGCGTGCGCCCAGACGTTCGAGCGCGGCGAAATTGTCCGACGCGCGTACGGGAGAGATCTGCGCGGCAAGCGCGGTTGCGTACGGAGCAACGACCAGTTCGTCAGGCGGCGTACGCCGCAGGGCCAGTCGTGCGACACCCTGCGGCGCATACTGGTAGGCGAGCGTGTGGTCACGACCGGCATAGGCCGATTCGGAGATGCCCCAGGGAACCTGCCGTGCATGGGCGAAGTCGATCTGTTCCTGGAGCGCGGTTTGGCAGGCTTCGCCCAGCACGCTGCCATACGGTTCTTCCAGGATCAGTCCCGGCATGAGGTACTCGAACATGGAACCCGACCACGACTGCAGCCCGATGTCTGCCCCTTTGACCAGGTAAAGGCGGCCCAGTGCGGCCCAATGGCGGACCGGAACGTCACCCCTTGCGATGGCCAGCAGACTGGTGAGGCGGGACTCCGATGCCAGCAGGTCATAAAAGCCCGCGTCGAGCTGCTGCTCGGCGATGCGATAGCCAATATGGAGCAGGTGTCGCTTGCGACCATACAGGAAGCCGTAGTCAGCCTGCCAGGCAAGCGTTTCAAAATCGCTGGAAAGGCGTTCCAGGCGACTCACGGTTTTCCGTGTCCCCGACGAATTGGGCGACCACAGGGCTTGCGTGTCCTGCCACGCCGAGCGGAGGGTTTTGAGGTGATCAGCCAGAAGCCATGCGATTTCCGCACCCGGTGTCTCAGGGTCGGGGATGGCGCTTTCAGCTTCTGGCGGGCAAAGCTGTGCCAGTTCTTCGTCAGCATCCTGCAAGGCCTGCCCGAAGGCTTCGATGTCCTGTTGACACAGCGCCAGCGGATCTTTCATGGCCAGCAGGTGCGCGATCGGGCCGTCGATTCTGTGACTTGCTTTCAACGCCAGAAACGGTGCCAGCCGCCGGTGGGACGCCGAAATGGCGCGAGCGCTGGCGTCCTGGTCATGGGGCGCCTTTGACAGCTCGAGGCAGGCCTGGGCGACCGCAAGCAGATGACCGGTGAGGTTGCCACTGTCGACCGTTGACACATAAAGGGGCAGCAGGGGGGCGCAGGTCTGAGTGTCATACCAGTTCAGAAAGTGACCGCGATGTCGCTGCAGCTTCAGCAGGGTCGCCAGCGTCGCCTCCATTCGCGCCGTCAACTCCTGGGTACCGATCCAGCCGAACTGGCGGGCACTGGCCACGCTCAGCAGATAAAGGCCGATATTGGTGGGAGAGGTACGGTGCGCCACGGTGTCGTGTGGGAACGTCTGCAGGTTGTCCGGCGGCAGGTGGTTGTCACCGGCGACGACGCAGCGCTCAAAGTAGCGCCAGGTGTCGCGTGCGATCCCCTCCAGATGCCATTGAACGGCCAGCGGCAGAACGGCCTTGTCCTGCGTCCTTCGCGACTGGCTGACGATCCAGGTCCAGATGGGCGATGCGCCCCAGACCAGACACAGTGCCAGCGCCAGCAATGGGTAGGTTGTTCCGCGCGCATACAGTGCAGCGAACAGCAGCGCCGCATCCAGCGGCAGGCTCCAGTGCGCGCGCGCGGCGGCAACCAGGCCTGTTTGCGCCTTGGCCTGCGCTGTCGCTGCAGTGGTCCATTGCAACAAGTGGCGACGACTGACGAAGGTTCGATAGACCGCGCGCACGATGGCATCAACCGAGCGCAACGCCATCTGCAGCAACTGCGCACCCAGCCACAGGCCACCCAGAACGGCGCGCGCCAGGTCAATGCCGGCCTCGCGGTAGAAATGCCGGCGGGCAAGGTGATAGCGACTGGAAGAAAAACCGGCCAGCGCTCCCAGCATCGGGCCTCCCGAGAAGGCTGCAATGACGAGTGCCAGCGCGACCCATGGCGGCACGACCCTGCCGTCCAGGGCCAGCAGAACCAGGGCCAGTGACATGGGCGCGACCAGTGAACGGCGCAGGTTGTCCACCATCTTCCACCGATTGATCGCGCGAAGGCGAAAGTGCCACGGGTTCAGCAGAAACGGCAACAGTTGCCAGTCGCCGCGCATCCAGCGATGCACCCGCGAGGCCGCAACATCGGCGTGAAAGGGCGCATCTTCGATCAGGGTGATGTCGGTCACCGTGGCGCAGCGCGCCATCGAACCCTCCAGCAGATCATGACTGAGCACCTGGCTTTGCGGCAGCCGGCCCGCAATCGTGGCCTGCATGGCCCCGACATTGAGCAGACCCTTGCCCGTGAAGGTGCCCTCGCCGAACAGGTCCTGGTAGACCTCGGAGCTTGCCGCGCTGTAGGGGTCGACACCGCATTGCCCGGCAAAAAGCCAGTGGTAAGGCGTGAAGTCGCCGGGTGCTGGCAATGGCGTTGCCACCCGCGGTTGCAAGATGCCATAGCCGCTGGCGACGAACTGCCCGCTGCTGTCCAGGCGGGGTTGGTTGAGGGGGTGCGCGGCAATTCCGACCAGTTCACGCAGGCGCCCGGGAGGCATTTGCGTATCGCTGTCCAGCGTGACGATGTAAGGCGTGGCTGGCGCGATCAAGGACTCCAGACCCAGATCAATGAACCCCGTGATCGATCTGCCTGCGAGGGCGGCGACCAGTTGCTCCAACTTGCCGCGCTTGCGTTCCCACCCGATCCAGCGTTGTTCGCTTTCGCTGAACCTGCGATGACGGTGCAACACCAGGAATCGCGGCGCATCGAATGCCCGGGCGGGATACCGGCTGTTCAACACCCTGATTTTTTGCGTGACACTGTTCAGCAGCAACTCGTCTGACGCAAGATGCTGCGTATCGGCATCTCCCCAGTCGGTCAGCAGTGCAAACTGCGCATATCGCTCCGGGTTCGCCAGATAGTGAAGATGCAGGCGATGCGCCAGTTCTTCGGCAGTTTTTTCGCTGGTCAGCATCGCGGGGATTGCCACCAGCGCGCGGTGCTCTGGCGGAATGCCGTCATAGAACGCCAGTCGCGGCAAATGCAGCGGGCGTGCCGATTCACTGATGAGGCGGTTGACCACCGCCACGATCGCCTCTGAGGCGGGAAACAGCATCAAGCCACCGACCAGCAGGGTCAGCCAGACCGGAACATCTGCAACCGTGCCAGTTGCGCCATGGCGCAGGATCAACCACGTCACGACACCCAGTGCTCCACCGATCTGCGCGGTCAGGTAAAGCGGAAGAGCAGCGCGGCGCGCAAGTGCTCGCCAGGGCGATGTCAGGGGATCCTGCAGACACAGTGCCTGCATCAGTGCGGCCCGGCCGGCGCCCTGCAGCCAGTATCCGGGGACCGATTCGACGCTGTCCGGCGTCGGCGCGGCATTCACCAGTTCCAGAAGCGCATTGGCCACCTGTATTTCGCTGCATCCCTTGCGGCGGGCCAGCTTTTCCAGTTCGTGCAGTGTCTTGTCTCGCGTACCGCCGTCCTCAGCCTGGAAAACCGTGGAAGTCAGCATCAGACGCATCAGGGTGCTGGTCCGCGCGATGATGCCCGGCCAGTCGGCGTCGCCAATCGCGCGCAGTGACGTGACAGCGTTGCTGACGCTCAGGTTGTCGGCCGCCATGTCTGCGGCCTGCTGAGCCTGCGTGTCAGCCAGATCGGGAAGGGCGTTGCGCAGCCATTCCTGGTGGGGGGCTGGAAATCCGCCGTCTTCGATGGTTCGCAACTTGCGCAGTCGTTGCGCCATCTGGGCCAGAAAAACCCGACCGACTCCGCGCAATTCCAGTAGCGCCAGCAGTTGGTTCAGCGTGCCCTGGTCGAAAGAATCGAGGTCGTCACAGCACAGGTTGGCCACTTCGATGGCTGCCTTGTTGGCGACCATCCGCTCAGCCAGGCGACGCAGGTTTTCGATCAGCACCACACGCAGCGTGGTGGGGAGCGCCCACATCTCGCTCAGTTTCAACTCCCGTGTCTCCTGGTAGGCACACAGGTAGTGCGTCAACAGGCCTTTGTCAAATGCCCCGTCGGTGTGCGCGACAAAGGCCCATGCGACGCCGTAGACGCGCGGGAGTCCCGCCAGCGGCTCGTCCAGCAATACAGGCAGAGACTGGAAGTAGCTGGTCGGAAGCCCCTCGTGAACTTCCTTGAGTTGTGCTTCGATGAGGTGAAAATTGTCCAGCAGCCATTCGGCAGCCGGACTGATGTCATAGCCACTGGCTGCTTGCGCGCCGATATAGCCGTTCGCTTCCCGCAGGGCCGTGATGTTGCCTTGCAGGCGGGGGAAGAAGCTTGCTGAGCGGTTTGTAGACAGTTCTGCGCGATGGGTTTCGCCCAGACTGCGCCCATGCTGCGCAAAACGCTGTGGGCCGAAAATCTCCGAACGTATCGGGAATTCCAGCGCACCGCGATCGGTGTCCAGCAAGGCCAGCAACGGCTCGGGCGCCAAGGGCAGCAGGTTCCGGAAACCGGGCTTCCTCATGACTTAAAGAATCAGGAAACTGGCGCCAATCAGGCATGCGAGTACCAGCAGGGTCGTCACCAGGCGGGCACTGGCAAATCCGGTCATGGCCTGTGCAGCAGATTGCAGCGTAGAAAGGCGGTTACCAGATCCCCGGCAACGCTGCAGATGTTGTCCCAGTTCGGCAAGTTCCTGGGGTGACGTCTCAGCGGTTCGGCCCAGTGAAGAGGTGCTCCAGCTGGGAGTCTGGTGGGTATGGATGTTCATGGGGTATCCCTGCCGCGCGGCACGGTGGACGCGCGAGTAAGTGGTTGAAAAAGGCTTCGTACGGTCAGGTTCGATTCCTGCAGAAGCGGGCTTGCGTCGCGCACTTTCGCGTTCGGACCCGGTTGGGCCGCATCGGTCCGTTTGGCGCGAGTTCCCTCCGTTCCGGGGTCAGTTCAGCGGCTACTGCCACGCAGGTGGGGTCACGCTCCGTGAGCCGCATCGGGAGCCGGACATCTGGCTACGCGTTCATGGTCCGCTTTCAGTGCCTATTCGGTCTGTGCGCAAGCCCACAGAGCGCCGACCGCTGCCGGGTCGGCGGCTCTGGCGAGCGGGCCATGTCGCACCGCCAGGCGGCTTGTTTGGCTGCTGTGTTCGCAAACCCACAGACGGGACGGTCGGGCGCGCCTAGTCTGGCCTTGTTCCGCATCCGAGCCTTCAGGCTGTGGCGGTTCGTCCGGGGATCGCCCGGAATCAAGCTGAGACTGACCTTCCACTTCCAGAGGATTTCCCATGAACAAAACCCTGCTTGCATTGGCCGTGCTTTCCGCACTGAGCCTGACTGCCTGCGACCGCCCGGCCACCGTGGTGACAGTGCCGACACCGGTTGCCGTGCCCGGCCCGGCCGGGCCGCAAGGGCCGTCCGGCGGCACCGGCGCCACGGGTGATGCCGGCGCCACTGGCGCGACGGGCAATACCGGGAGCACGGGCTACACCGGGGCGACCGGCGACACAGGCGCCACCGGCAAAAGCGGCGGCGGTGCCACCGTGATCGTCTTGCCCGCAGCCTCTTCCGCCAATTGAATCCGATCGCCTGCTTACATTCAGGAGCCCATCATGAGTCTCGGAACCATTCTGTTAATCGTCCTGATCCTGATGCTGATCGGAACCGTCCCATCCTGGCCGCACAGCCGCAACTGGGGCTATGGTCCCAGCGGGGGGCTGGGACTGGTGGTCATCGTCGTCGTCATCCTGCTGTTGATGGGACGACTGTGAGAGCCGCTTGCGTGGCCTAGTTGATATCGGCTGGGTCTCGGCAGCTTCCTGAGTTCGACATGACGGCCAGGATGCTTGCACGCCGCTCGTTGCTTGCGTGCTTGGGGATTGCCTTGGGCGGCGCAGCGCTTTGGCTGCTGGAAGGCTGCAGCAGCCTGCCCACCATCGTTCCCGATCTTGCTCGCACCCGGGGTGCGCCGGTGCAACTGGCAGGCGCACGGGGCCCGCTTTCGGCGGCCCAGAGCAAGGCTGTGCTCGATCGGCTGGGCAGTCGCACGCAGGAAACCGGGATATTCGATCGACATCTGGCCATCGAGGAAGCTGTCGCCGGCAGTCCGCTCACAGCGGGCAACCGGGTGATCCTTTTGCAGGATGGTCCCGTGACCTACCAGGCGATGTTCGCGGCCATCGAATCGGCGAAGGACCATATTCACCTGGAGATGTACATCCTCGACGACGACGAGGTCGGACAGCGGTTCGCGCAGGCCCTGATCGACAAGCAGCGCGAGGGGGTCGCGGTGCACCTGATCCGTGACAGCGTCGGCACGCTCGGCACGCCACCGGCCTTCTTCAAGCGGCTCGCCGACAGCGGGATCCAGATTCTGGAGTTCAATCCGCTCAATCCGCTGATCTCGCGCAAGCAATGGGAGCTCAATCGGCGCGACCATCGCAAACTGCTGATCGTGGATGGGCGAACGGCCTTTCTGGGCGGCATCAATATCAGCAGCGTTTACGCAGGCGGTTCCTTCAGCCGCGCGTCGCGCCAGCGTCCAGACGGGGCACTGGCATGGCGCGACACCGATCTTCAGCTGCAGGGCCCGGTCGTGGCCGATTTGCAGAAACTCTTCATGGCGACCTGGGCCAAGCAGAAGGGCAACCTGTTGCCGCAGCGGGATTATTTCCCGAATCTTCAGGCGGTTGGCAATGATGTCGTTCGCGCCATCGGCAGTTCACCCGATGAGCCCTTCAGCCAGATCTACGCCACGCTGCTTTCGGCCATCGGCAGCGCCGAAACCAGCATTCACCTGACCAATGCCTACTTCGCGCCGGACCCGCAGTTGCTGGCAGCGCTGGAGGCTGCCGCCGTGCGCAACGTTGATGTGAGGCTCATCCTGCCCAGCCAGACCGATTCCTGGCTGGTGTTTCACGCCGGACGCGGCTACTACGAACGGCTGCTGCGCGCCGGTGTGAAGATCCATGAAAGGCGTGGCGTCATCCTGCACTCCAAGACCGCGCTGATTGATGGCGTCTGGGCAACGGTCGGATCAACCAACCTGGACTGGCGAAGCTTTCTTCACAACCAGGAACTGAATGCGGTGGTGCTGGGCCAGGGGTTCGGCGGCCAGCTTCAATCCATGTTTGACCGGGATCTCGCCGAATCCGACGAGGTGACGCTCGATAAATGGGAAGGGCGTCCCGTGGAATGGCGGGTCAAGGAGACGTTTGCGCGGATTTGGGAATACTGGCTTTAGAACCTAACTACCCGTCCGGCCGGTTGTGCGCCGGAGGGGTTGGCGGCATTCAACGCGCAGGGGCGGGCACCAGCACCACGGGGTTGGCCGTGACTGGCGCGATCAGGACTGACGTCGCGCCAGCGGGCATTACCACCGTTTCGACGGAATTGAGCACGCCGCCGCCGGCCACACTACCTGATTCGGAGCCGTAGCCCACTACGCGGGCCTGGCAAGCCGCCTTGTCCTGGCCGCTTAGCGGCTCACAGCGGGCCATGGCGTTACTTTGCAACTGGGCGGCAGTTTCCCGGGACTTGCCTGAACTCTTGTCGGCCCTGGCATTGCGGGCTTCCCGCAGGCAGGTCTCGATGTCTTGCTGGGTCCGACCACTGCGGCAGGCCTGAACCTCTGACTGGTAGTTGCCGGACGCATCGATGCCGGTGGTGCCGGACGCAACCTGCGCAAGCACAGCAGACATGTTGAGCACGGTCGCCAGCGCGACGACCACGAGGCGCTTGCGCGAGAAATGAGGGTTGGGTGTGTGCATGGTTTTAATCCTTTTCGGGCCGGAGCAGGGCCTGCCCATCGCAACCATGCGCGCAATACGAATCCTGATCTGTGCGTTGAACCGCTTACGTCACGCACTGACTGCCTTTTTCAATTTCATCAACTTCTTGCCGGTATGTGCGGCAACAGACGGACGCAGCAGGAAGGTCTTCCTAAAGTCGACCCATTGGAGCCAGAACCTCCCTGCTTTCTTTCCAGGGCAGGACATTCCCGAGCGGGGGTGTTGAGGTCGGGTGAAAAAAAGTGGTTGTACCGAACATTCGATGCAGGGCACTTCCAAGTGTCATCTTGAATGAAACATCATGAAAACCATCCAACTCCGTGTGATCGCGATAGCCGCCAGTCTGTTTTTCAGCGCTGGCGCCATGGCGCAGACCCTGTCTGCCGCCGACTACAAGGGCGCGAAGCAGCAGATCGCCGCTGACAAAAAGGCAGACGGAAAGGCTTGCGCAACCTTGTCGGCGAACGCAAAAGATATCTGCCAGGCCGAAGCCAAGGGGCGTGAAAAGGTTGCCATGGCCGAACTGGAGGCCCGCATCAAACCCACATCCAAGACGCTTTACGCGACACGGATTGCGAAAGCTGAAGCTGCCTACGGCGTGTCCCGCGAGCGTTGCGACGACCTGGCCGGCAATGCGAAGGACGTCTGCGTGAAGGAGGCCAAGTCCGCGCAGACCGCTGCCAAGTCTGACGCCAAGCTGCAATTGACGACAACAGCTGCCAACACCACGGCAGCAAAGCAGACGGACGCTGCGCAATCCTCGGCCAACGAAAAGATTGTCGATGCCCGGCAGGACGCGTCAGCTGACAAGCGCGCTGCCCAATACAAGGTCGCCCAGGAAAAGTGCGACACCTTTGCAGGTGATGTCAAGACCACCTGCCTGGAAAAGGCAAAAGTGAACTTTGGCAAACCGTAAGACGTGTTTGCCGGGTAGGCCGGTTCGGAATTTCAAATTTTCATAAAGAGGTAACCCCATGAATTCGATTCAAAAATATGCAGCCAGCATCGTCGCTGTCACGGTGCTGAGCCTGAGCGGATGTTCAGGCATGACACAGCAGGAAAAGGGCACGGCCATCGGTGCAGGCGCGGGTGCCATTGGTGGTGCAGTTCTCACCGGCGGCAGCGCGATCGGAACGGTCGGCGGTGCAGCCGTGGGCGGCATCGTGGGCCACGAGGTCACCAAGCCCTGATATGGCGAAGACATTCGCCGTGAAAGCTCATGCAGCCATTGTGCTGTTTGGACTGCTGGTGGCACTGACGGCCTGCCAGAAGCCGGAGGGCCCGGCTGAAAAGGCGGGCAAGGAAGTGGACAAGGCCGTCGAGCAGGTAGGCCAGCAGGTGCAGAAGGCCGGTGCCGGCATCGAGGATGCGGCCAAAGGCACGAAATGACGGTTTCCACTTTTTTGGAGTCAACCATGACAAGTATTCTCAAGACGGCGGTGGCCGTGGCCACCGTGACGTTCGCAGCACAGGCGTCCGCGCAGATCACCTTCTATCAAAACGACGGCTTCCAGGGCCGCAATTTCACCGCACAGGCAGCCGTCGACAACTTCAAGTCGGCTGGCTTCAATGACAGGGCTTCGTCGGTTGTCGTTGTGGGGAACGTCTGGGAAGTGTGCGACGACGCCAGTTTCAAAGGCCGTTGCAGGGTGCTGCGGCCCGGCCGCTACCCGTCGCTGGAAGCGATGGGGCTGAATGACCGTGTTTCTTCGGTGCGCATCGTGGCCCGAAATGACCGTGTGGCCAACGAGCGCTATGCGCCGCTTCCGATCAAGCCCCAGGTCACGTTCTATGAACATGATGGTTTTGGTGGTCGTTCCTTCACCACCGAAAAAGAGGTCAACAATTTCCGGCGCTACGGCTTCAATGACCGGGCTTCCTCGGTGGTGGTGGTTGGCGAACGCTGGGAGGCGTGTGAAAACACACGTTACAGCGGGCGCTGCGTCATCCTGCGTCCGGGCCGATACGCATCATTGAGCGCCATGGGTCTGAATGATCGCGTGACGTCGGTCCGTGAAGTGGCGATGAATGTGCGCATTGATGACCGCCGTTACGCACCCCTTCCGGCACCGCCACCACCCGCCCCGCAAGTCATCTTTTACGAGAACGAGGGTTTTGGTGGACGAACCTTCACCAGCGAGCGGCAGATCGTCGACTTCGGGCGCTTTGGTTTCAATGATCGTGCCTCGTCGGTCGTGGTCATTGGCGAACGCTGGGAGGTCTGTGAAGATGCCCGTTTCAGCGGGCGCTGCGTGGTCTTGCGTCCGGGGCGTTACGAATCACTTCGATCCATGGGGTTGAACAACCGGGTGTCTTCGGTCCGCGAGGTGGAGGCGAACGTGCGCATTGACGACAACCGCTATGCACCCCCTCCCGGTGCGTTTTACGACAGCCGCCGGCGCCCGCAAGAGCAGTTCTATACGGCCGATGTCACGTCGGTGCGGGCCGTCGTCGGGCCGCCGCAGCAACGATGCTGGATCGAACAGCAGCAGGTGGCGCAACCTGCCGGCGGTTACAACGTGCCTGGCGCAGTCATTGGCGCTGTGCTCGGTGGCGTTCTGGGGCATCAGGTCGGTGGTGGACGGGGCAAAGACCTTGCCACGGCGGGTGGAGCTGTTGCCGGGGCTGCGATCGGCGCAAATGTCGGCGGCGGCGGCCAGCAGGAGGCGACGCAGGATGTGCAGCGCTGCGAGACCGTGCCCAGTCAGGCCAAGCCCGAGTTCTGGGATGTGACCTACAACTTCCGTGGACAGGAGCACCGCGTGCAGATGACCACGCCACCCGGCCGCACGTTGACCGTCAACGCGCAGGGCGAACCGCGCACCTGAACCGCTCTCAAGCGGGTGATGCAAAACGGCCCCTCGGGGCCGTTTTGCTTCTTCCAGTCTTGTCGGGCAGACCGGACTCCGGTCATTTCAGCAGGGAACGATGCAGAACTTTCATTGCGACCATTGTGGGCACCTCGTCTACTTCGAAAACGTCCGCTGCGATGCCTGTGGACATCGGCTCGGCTACTTGACCGACCGGCGAACCATGAACGCACTGGCACCTGGCCCGCAGGGGCTATGGCGCCGCGCTGCCGCCAGCGACGACCAGCACCGCTACCGGATGTGCCAAAACTATTCGGTGCACAACGTCTGCAACTGGATGCTCCTTGCCGATGACCCGAACGAACTCTGCGCATCCTGCCGCCTCACGGAAATCATCCCTGCGCTGGGGCTGCAGCAGAACAGGATCGCCTGGTACCGCATGGAGCAGGCCAAGCGGCGGCTGATCTACACACTCTCCACATTGGGGCTTTCGACCCCCAGCCGGACCGAAGATCCGGTGAACGGGCTGGCGTTCCGGTTCCTGGCCGACAGCGCCCAGACAGGTCGGGTCCTAACGGGGCACCAGAGCGGCGTCATAACGCTCAACATCGCCGAGTCGGATGATCTGACGCGCGAACGGACCCGCTCCCAGATGGGTGAGCCGTATCGCACCCTGGCGGGCCACTTCAGGCATGAGATTGGCCATTACTACTGGTATCGGCTGTTTGAATCCGAGGGGGCACTGGCAGCGTTCCGGCTGCAATTCGGTGACGAGCGCGCAGACTACAGCGCGAGCCTGCAGCGGCACTATGAGCAGGGGCCGGCACCCAACTGGCGACAAGGTTTCGTCAGCGCCTATGCAAGCGCCCATCCGTGGGAGGACTGGGCGGAAACCTGGGCGCAGTACCTGCACATGGTCGATGCGCTCGAGACCGTGCAGGCTGTGGGCCTGCAGCTCGCGCCAGCCCAGCGGGAAGATCCGTCCCTGATGCAGCAATCAAACCCCGGAACCAAAGAGTCCTTCCATTCGATGCTGGAACGATGGTTTCCACTGAGCTACCTGCTGAACAACCTGCACCGCAGCCTGGGCATGCCCGACGGCTACCAGTTCACCCTTGCAGCGGCCGTGATCGGAAAGCTCGGCTTTGTGCATGACGTTATTCAGGCACGGGTTGCCGGCCCGGATCGGGCCGGTGCCGGCTCCAGCGCCGCCATCGCCGCTGTTTGACATGGGGTCGCCGCTATGCGCGCTGACGAACAGAGTGTTTGATCCGAAGCGCCTAGCCTTACAGGGAGCGCAAAGGACAGGCAGCGGGTGACCGGTTCGCGCTGTGGCAAAGGCCTGATCCGACTTTGTCTTTTACTTGCGACGGGAACTGATCAATTCCGGGAATTGCCAGCATTTTGCAGAGCCGTTCCAGCTTTCTCAATTGAAGGAATCATCATGAAATATTCAACACTTTTTGCGGCATCGCTGCTAGCGATGAGCCTGAGCGCGTGCATCTCGGCTCCCGCAGGTCCGGCGGGCCCGCAGGGTGCCACCGGCGACACCGGGGCCAAGGGCAACACCGGATACACCGGTGCGACCGGCGGTACGGGGGCCACAGGTGCAACCGGCTACACCGGTGCGACAGGCGGTACCGGCGCCACCGGTGCGACCGGCTACACCGGCGCTACAGGCGACACCGGCGCCACCGGTGGCACCACCGTGATCGTTCCGGCGCGTTGACCTGACTCCGGGCTAGCCGTGCGATCTGCATTCCCTTTGTTCAATCCTGTCCCCGGCCAACTGTCCGGGAGTCGGAGGTCAATATGTTGAGATGGGCCGTCATTTTTTTCGTCGTTGCGCTGATTGCGGCGGTTCTGGGGTTTGGCGGCATTGCCGCTGGCGCCTCGGAAATCGCGAAGATCCTGTTCTACGTGTTCCTGGTCGTGTTTCTGGTCACGCTGGTCATGGGGGCGCTTCGGCGATGACGCTGCTGCGCTCCGGCTGCTTCGCATGAACCTGGGCCATGCGCTCCGACCTCCGGTGCGCGCAACCTGGGAATCTGTCACTACAAAAAGGTTCAACCATGAATGATTTCAAAGAGGTGGCGTCAAGTGCAGAGCACCTGTTCCACGACGCGACGCGCGCGGCAAACCGTGAATACGCCGTCACTCGCCACAACATCAAAGGGGCGCTGGACGAGGCGATGGCACGTCTCGACGATGCAGGCCGGTCGGTGAAGAGAACCGCTGTCGACGCTGCAGACGCCACGGACGGCCTGGTGCGGCGCAACCCCTGGCAAGCACTGGGCATAGTCGCGGCCGCAGGGCTTTTGGCCGGGTACCTGCTTCGGGGCCGCTGATGTGATTGGCGCGGCGTCGGATCCGGAATCCGGCGCTCTTTCGGAGTAGTCCTGAAAATATAGCGGCTGATGACGATTTGACGCTGGGATGACGCCAATTTCATTCGTATTTTGAGGAAAATCACGCCAGACCCCCCTGATTCGGCGGTCGTGCTTCGATGCTTGCGCAGCTCGGCGTACCATCAACCCATCACGCGCCCTCAGGGTGCGGAGTGGAAAACATGACGACTGGTAAAGCGACAAAGAGGTCTGAGCCCCCTGCGGTCTCGCTGAACGGAATGCCGCAGACGCCGGTTGCGTTGCCGCCCGCCGATTTTCCCGTCGTCGGTATCGGTGCCTCTGCGGGCGGCCTTGCGGCATTCGAAGCCTTTTTTTCCGGCATGCCGGCCGATGTGGACCCGGGCATGGCCTTCGTGCTGGTGCAGCATCTGGCGCCGGACCACAAGAGCCTGCTGGTCGACCTGATCCGCCGTTGTACCCGGATGCAGGTGTTCGAAGTGGCAGACGGTATGGTGGTGAAGCCGAACTGCGCGTACATCATCCCGCCCAACCACGACATGGCGTTTCTGAACGGTACGCTGGAATTGCTGGAGCCCACGGCGCCGCGCGGCCAGCGATTGCCGATCGATTTCTTCTTTCGCTCCCTGGCGCAGGACCAGCACGAGCGCGCCATTGCCATCGTGCTTTCCGGCACCGGCAGTGACGGAACCCTGGGTGTGCGTGCCATCAAGGGCGCTTCAGGGATGGTGATGGCGCAGACACCCGAGTCCGCCGAGTTCGACGGCATGCCGCGCAGCGTGATTGCCACCGGACTGGTGGACTACGAATTGCCGCCGGCCGAGATGCCGGCCCGCCTGATCACCTATGCCGCGCATGCCTTTGGCAAGCTCTCGCGACACGCTCCGGGCGTCGCCACCCTGGCTCAGGGCGCGCTGAGCAAGATCTTCATCCTGCTGCGCGCGCAGACCGGGCACGACTTCTCGCAGTACAAGCCCACCACCATTCATCGCCGGATCGAGCGGCGCATGGCCGTACACCAGATCGCCACGATGGGCGGTTACATCAAGTACCTGCAGCAGACACCTTCGGAGGTCGAGGCCCTTTTTCGTGACCTGCTGATCGGCGTCACGAACTTCTTTCGCGATCCCGAGGCGTTTGCCGTGCTGGAGGCGCAGATCATCCCCAGGCTTTTCGAGGACAAACCCGCTGGCGGCACGATCCGGGTCTGGGTCACGGGCTGCTCCACCGGCGAAGAGGCGTATTCCATCGCCATCCTGCTGCAAGAGCGCATGGAGGCGCTGAAGACCAGCTACACCGTGCAGGTGTTCGCCACCGATATCGACGCACAGGCCATTGCCACAGCGCGCATGGGCCTGTATCCGGCCAGCATCGCCGCAGACATCACGCCGGAGCGACTGGCGCGTTTTTTTGCCGTCGATCCGGGTGACAACGGCTACCGTGTCCACAAGAGCATTCGCGACATGCTGGTTTTTTCGGAACAAGACCTGATCAAGGATCCGCCCTTTTCAAGGCTCGACCTCATCAGTTGCCGAAACCTGCTGATCTACATGGGCCTGGATTTGCAGAAGCGGATCATCCCGCTGTTCCACTATGCCCTCAAGCCCGGGGGAAAGCTGTTTCTGGGAACTTCCGAAGGCATCGGCGAATTTGGCGAGCTGTTTGCCGTGGTGGACCGCAAGGCCAAGCTGTACCAGCGCAAGGAAGATTTCGCGGGCATGCAGCGCGCGATGCTGATTCGCACGCTGTCGCCACCGCTGCAGTCGCCGGGCTCCATCGCCGGCGCAGGCCTGCATCGAGGTTCCGGCAAGGTGGCCAGGCCGGCAAGTCCGACCCTTCGCGAACTCACCGAGCGGACCCTGCTGCGGGAAGTTGTCCCGGCCGGCGCACTGGTCGACGGCCATGGCAACCTCCTCTACCTGCACGGACGAACTGGCCTGTACCTGGAGCCTTCGCCCGGGGAGGCTGGCGTCAGCAACATTCTCAACATGGCCCGTGAAGGTCTGCGGCCTGGCCTGGCGGCGGCGCTGCACAAAGCGGCCGTCAGCGACGAGCGGGTTCGCGCAGCCGGCCTGCGCGTCAAGACCAACGGTCACTTCACCCGGGTCAACCTGAGCGTCCTCCCGTTGGCCAACGGACCAGCCGATGCAGCGGATACGCCCGAAACACGCCTGTACCTGGTGATCCTCGAAGAAGCGCCAGCGGCCGAAGTTGACGAGGATCCGGCCACGAAGCCGCGGGGAGCCGGGTCGGGGGCGTCCGATCGGGCGCGCATCGAGGCGCTCACCGAGGAGCTGCGGGCCAAGGATGAATACCTGCAAAGCACGCATGAGGAACTGGAGACCTCGAACGAGGAGCTCAAGTCGTCCAACGAGGAAATGCAGTCTATCAATGAGGAATTGCAGTCCACCAACGAAGAACTGGAGACCTCGAAGGAAGAGCTGCAATCCGTCAACGAGGAACTGGCGACGGTCAATACCGAGCTGCTGACCAAGGTGGCCGACCTGTCGCGTGCCAACAATGACATGAACAACCTGCTGGCCGGCACCGGCATCGCCACGGTGTTCGTGGATCACCAGCTGCGCATTCTTCGTTTCACCCCCAGCGCAGCCGAAATCATCAACCTGATCGCGGGTGACGTCGGGCGACCGGTGTCACACATCGTCTCCAATCTGGTGGGCTACAGCGACATGGTGGCGGACGTGCGGGTGGTGCTGAAGACGCTGGTATCCCGGGCGATTGACGTCAGAACGGCAGCGGGCAAGTGGTACGCGATGCGGATCCAGCCCTACCGCACCATCGACAACGTGATCGAAGGCGCGGTGATCACCTTTGTGGACATCAGCGAGATCAAGCGTGTCGAAGCCGCTCTGGCCGCGGCCAACAAGGGGCTTCGACTGGCCGTCGTCGTACGTGATGCGCACGATGCCATCACGGTGCAGGATCTCGACGGGCGCACCATTGCCTGGAACCCGGGCGCCGAGCGGCTCTATGGCTGGAGCGAAGCCGAGGCTCTGGCGCTGCACGCCAACGAGCGGATTCCCGCCAGTCTGCGCACAAGCGAAATGGCGGTGGTTCGGCAACTCGGCCAGGCCGAGACTCTGGCGCCCTACCGGACCCAGCGGATCCACAAGGACGGATCGATGGTGGACATCTCCATGACGGCCACCTCGCTGGTGAACGAAGCCGGTCAGATGTACGCGATTGCGACGACGGAGAGACGCGCCGAAGGGCCATCCGCGCCAACAGCAGGAAGCGCCGGATGAGCCCTTCGGATCCGGACGCCCGCTCCGTGGAGGCTCTGCAGGTGCTGCGCCAGCAGGCCGAGGCGAGAGCTCGCGGGCTGGCGGCCAGCTTGTCCGTGAACGCAGAGACCGCGTCGCCCGAAGCCCTGCGGCAGGCGCTGCACGAGTTGCAGGTGCACCAGATCGAACTGGAGATGCAGAACGAGGAGCTGCGCCGCATGCACGAGGAGCTGGATGCCTCGCGGGCGCGCTATTTCGACCTGTACGACCTGGCGCCCGTGGGCTATTGCACCCTGAACGAGCAGGGGCTGATCCTGGAGGCGAATCTGACGGCCGCCGCCTTGCTGGGCCTGACCCGCAACGATCTGGTCAGCAAACCGATCAGCCGGTTCATCGTCGCGTCGGACGAGGACGTCTACTACCTGTGTCGCAGGCGCCTTGTGGATACCGGCGAGCCACAGTCGTGCGAATTGCAGATGCGGAAAAAAGATGGCTCGACCTTCTGGGCGCATCTGGCGGCCACCGGGGCCCGCGATGCGATGGATGCGCCGGTCCATCGGGTCATGCTGAGCGATATCTCCGAGCGCAGAACCCTCGATGAGGCGCTGCAAACGAGGAATCAGGAACTGGAGCGCGCGCGGGCCGTGGCGGACAGCGCCAACCGGGCCAAGTCGGACTTCCTCGCCGGCATGAGCCACGAGCTGCGTTCCCCGCTCAATTCGATCCTCGGGTTTGCCCAGCTGATGCAGGCCGGCAACCCGCCGCCGTCAGCGGCTGACGAGGCCCGCATCGGCCACATCCTGCAGGCGGGCTGGCACCTGCTGGCCCTGGTCAACGACGTGCTGGACCTGGCAGCGGTCGAGTCCGGGCAACTGCATGTGGCAATGGAAAGCGTGGACCTGCCCGAGCTGCTGTCCGAGTGCCTGGCCATGGTCGAGGGGCTCGCCCAGGACAAAAACATCAGCGTGCAATTTTTGCCCAGCCAGATGCCGCCCCGGGTGCTGGCCGACCCGACCCGGCTCAGGCAGGTGATCCTCAACCTGCTGTCCAACGCCATCAAATACAACCGTCCGGGCGGCACGGTGGAGGTGCGCTGCCATCCGGCGCCGGGGCAACGCGTGCATTTCAGCGTGCGCGACACTGGCGAAGGGCTGCCGCCCGAAAAGTTGGCGCAGCTGTTCCAGCCCTTCAATCGCCTGGGCCGCGAGACCGGCGCCGAGCCCGGCACCGGCATTGGCCTGGTGATCGGTCGTCGGCTGGTCGAACTGATGCAGGGGGAGATTGGCGTGGAGAGCACGGTCGGCGTGGGCAGCGAGTTCTGGTTCGAATTGCAACAGGCGTCATGACGCCTGCGCCGACAGAGACTTCCCCGTTGTCTGTGTCGGCAGTTCCGCGGGCGGTCTGGACGCCTTTATCCGGCTGCTGCAGCATCTGCCCGCCGACATGGGGATGGCGATCGTCATCGTGAACCACATCACGATTGTGCCGATCCGGCTCCATGAGGTGCTGCCGCGCGACACCACGATGCCGGTCGAGCTCATCACAGAAAGTCTGCGGATTCAGCCGAACCGGGTCTTCATCATTCCATCGAACCGCGACCTGCATGTTGAAGCCGGCGAGTTCCAGCTCAAGCCGCGCGGCTCGCCCGACATGCCGGAAAGCGCCGTAGGCAGCAGCTGCCTCGACTTTGTGCTGTCGCCACAGGATATCGCCCGGGAAATCGTGCGCATCGCCAGCGCTGAAGCTTGATCTTCATGGGTTGGCTGGCGCCGGCGCCAGCCGTCTAGCCGTCGCACCTGGCTTTTTCAGATTGCCGTTTCACTCGCCGGCACGGACCTGAACCCCTTGCCGGACCCCGGACCCGACACGGCCCGCCGGTCCGGGTGCCCCGGGCGGGCGGGCCGTGCTGGCCAAACGGGTTCGGCGGCTTTATTTCGTCGCCGTCACTTCCACATCCACACGCCGGTCGGGCTGCAGGCAGGCGATCAGTTGCGGGGTCGCCTTGTTGCCCTTGCATTCACCGGGTTTGGTTACCGGGTCGGAACCGTTCACACCCCTGGATGCGATCTTGCCCGGCGCAATCGCTGCGGACTGCACAAGGTAGGCGCTGACTGCTTCGGCACGTCGCGTCGACAGACGCTGGTTGTAGTCGTGGGGCCCAAGCCGGTCGGTGTGACCGGTGACCTGGATGGCCTCGAAGCGGGCGCCGCGCAGTTCGCTGGCGAGTCTGTCCAGTTCCTGCTTGCCGGCCGGTTTGATCTCTGACTTGTCAAAGTCGAACAGCGCATCCGCCGAGAAGCTCACCCGCACCGGCAGCGCTGGGGGCGGGGCCACCACTGCCGCCGGTGGCACGACGACAGCGGGCGGGGGCGCCGCCGCATAGACGGCAGGTGCGGGCATGGCCGCTTGCGGCGCCGGCAGCTGCGTCTTCGCGCCGAAGCGGTAGATCAGTCCCAGCGAGACCATGTCCACATTGCCGCGATTGCCCACTGCGTCGTTGACGCGATAGCGCTCGGCCTCCAGGCGCATGGCAAGGGACTCGTTGAAGGCATATTGCAGACCCAGGCCGAGCTTGAGGTTGGCTTCGCGCTGGCTCGGGCTCGGGTTGGTGACCACCACGATGCCGGTGCTGCTGAACTGGTCGCGGGCCTGCGTGTAGGCCGCACCTACCCGGCCAAATGCCGAGAACCCGCCGGCGATCGGCAGCGTGCCGACCAGGTCAAGGTTCAGGCCGCGCAACCGGATGTCACCGTTCAGTGTGCCGGCAGGCGACGTGTTGGCCGTGAAGCCGTAGCGCCCCAGGTCGTAAAACCCGCCTTCGACGCCCAGGTAGCGGTTGAACTGGTAGCCGCCATAGACCTTGTAGCCGGTGTCGCTGTCGCGGTCGGTGATGGATGTTGTGGCGATTCCCGCGCCCAGCAGGCCGCTGGTGATGCGGGCGTCATCGATGGTCGTGGTGGCGCGGCCGACGTTGCCGCCGGCGTACCAGCCGCTGTCCTGCGCGAGCGCCAGCGGGCTGACGACGACGGTGAGGGCGAGCAGTCCCAGGGTGCCGGTTGCGAATTGATATCTCACGTTGTTCTCCTTGTGTATGGGGTAGACGGCTGGTTCACTGCGGTGGCACGTTGATGACGGTGTTCACCACCGTGACCGAGGCGCCGAGGGACAGTGCTCGACCGTTGAGCGTCGTGATCGCTGCATTGCCCGCCGTGGAAAACGACGCGCCGGCCTGTGAAATGATGGTGCCGACCATGGTCCCGCCGCCACCGGCATTGATCGTCGCGAAAGTGCCGACCTGCCAGAAGACGTTCTTCGACACGGCGCCGTTGGCCAGGATGATGCTGGCGGGCGCGGCCGCACCGGGTCCGCCGACCGAGAGGGTGGAGGCCATCTGAAAGACCCAGACCGCGTTCGGGTCGCCCTGGGCGTCCAGCGTCAGGTTGCCACCCTGGATCAGGAACGAGCCGCTGGCCGCGGTATAGACCCCTGGTGCGAGCGTCTGGCTGGCCAGGTTGCCGGCGCCTGGGCTGGATCCGCCGGGCATCGCCACAAGGGCGTTGTAGGCGGCCAGTGCATCAGCACGCGCGGCCGACGCAACGGCGAAAGTCTGCGCATTGCCTTCGGACGGGCAGGCCACCGTGGGCGGCGGCGCGGCGGTGTAGATCTTGCCGTTGACGGTGCCGACGTTCAGGGGCGTCTCGGTGTAGGTACAGCCGGGTCCGCTGTCATGCAAACCGGTCACCGCTGTCGAGACGGCCGTGGTGCCAATGTCGCCATTGATGACGGTGTACAGGCCCTGGCTGGTCAAGCCGGCCGTGCCTCCGAAAGTACCGAACGGCGCTGCCGCGCCCAGCGGTACGAGTACGGAAATCGGCGGTACGGTGCAATTTGCGGCCGTGAAGGTCCAGCTGTAGTTGTTCAGCATGGTGTTGGAAGGCAGCGCCAGGTCCTTCACGCCGCTGTTTCCGCCCTGGATTCGGGCGGTATAGGTGATGCCGGCCGTCAATGGGCCCAGCGGCGAGAAGCTGGCGATCCGCCCGGTCGCGGTGTCAAGAAGCACGGCGCCGGCGGTAACGGGCGTCAGGCCCGGCGCGGGACCGGTCACGGTGAAGACGCCCGAGTTGATGGTGACGGGATCCATCCGCAGGCCCGACGGCACGGCGAAGCTGGCGTTGACGCTGGCGTTGGTGCAGACACTGCTGCTGCCGGCGGCCGGGCTCGTGGACAGCACCGTCACGTTGCCCGGCGGGACCGCTGCCGCCGCGGTGGCGAAAGTCCAGACGTAGGCACTGGCGGCGGGTGCGGCGGCCTGATTGCCGGCCAATGCGTTGCCGGCCAGATCGGTGGCACCGGTGGTGATCGTGGCGGTGTAGGTGGTGCCCGTGGCCAGGGCTGCGGCCGGTGTCAGCACGGCAGTCCGGTCGCCGACGATGTAGTTCACGGCTGCCGCAGGGGCCACGCAAGGTGCGGCGCAACTCAGGCGGAAAGTGGCTGCTGACAGACTGGCGGGCGCCATGTCTTCGGAGAACAAGGCCGTAATCGCCGCGTTGGGGGGCGCTTCGGCAGTCGGACCCGGATAGGTTGTAGCCGGCACGGTCAGGATCACGCGGGGCCGTGTGGTGTCAGGCCGCAGCCCGGTGCGGAACTGCCAGACGTACGGGCTGGCCAATGCCAGGCCCGTTGCCAGGCTGCGGGCGCCGGTGACGGTCGCCGTGTACGTGGTGGCAGCATCCAGACTGGTGCCGGTCGCGAGGGCCAGCGTGGCCACGCGGTTCGTTGGGTCGAGCGTGACGGTGCCCGCCGGACTGATGCACGGCGAACTGCAGCTCAGCGTAAACGTGGCGCCGCCTGAGATCGCGGCGATGGGTTCGCTGAAGTTGGCACTGATCCGCGCGTTATTGAGCGCGACGCTGGTGGCGTTGGCAAGCGGTGATACCGCCGTCACCGTTGGCGGCACGGGCGGGGTCGCTGCCGTCGCGTCTGCCCCCGTGGTGAAACGCCAGACCGACGGGCTGGCCATCGACAGGCCGGTGGCCAGGCTGGCAGCGCCAGAGACCGTGGCGGTGTAGACCGTCAAGGGCGACAGGTTGGTGCCCGCCGTCAGGGCGAGTGTGGCCACGCGCATGGCGCTGTCCAGCCACACACTGCCCGTGGGGCTGACGCAGGGCGCCGCGCAGCTCAGCGTGAAACTGGCAGCGCCGGTGAGGGGTGCCATCGGTTCGCTGAAGGCCGCGGCGATGATCGTGTTCTGTCTCGCCACGCCGGTGGTGTTGTTCGCCGGTACGAAGGCCGTCACGGTGGGCGGCAGCGCGGGCAGAACGGGCGGTACAGCCGCCAGGGTGGTGAACTGCCAGCTGTAGGGGCTGGCCATCGCCTTGCCGGTGGCCAGCGCGGTGGCGCCAGTGATAGTGGCGGTATAGACCGTCATGGGCAACAGCGGGAGGGCGCCGGCAAGTGTCAGCGTGGCAACCCGGCTGTCAGCGTCCAGGGCCACGGTGGCATGGGGGCTGGCACAGGGCGCCGCACAACTCAGCGCGAACGTGGCGCTGCCGGTGATCGGGGCCATCGGCTGGCTGAATGCAGCCGTGATCAGCGGGTTGTTGAGGGCCACATTCGTGGCCAGATTGTCGGGTGTGACGGTGGTCACGGTCGGCGCCAGCGCGTCGACATCGCCGAACCCCAGAATGGGGTCGCGACCGCCGCCGCATCCGGCGACCACCAGACCCAGCAGCAAAGCCGCGAGCCAGGGCCGGACGCGCCCGTAACGATTCAATGTTGTCATGTGAAGCTCCTCGTTGAGCGAGTGAAAAAGTCTCCGGCCAGCTCGACTGCGACAGTCGGCTCATGCCCGAAGGTCCCACCCGTTTTCAAGGATGTGACCTGAAGGATCGCGATTTGCCGGCGGCGCGTCGGTGCGGTGGCGAACGGAATGTTTCGGCCATCAGTCGCGGGACAGCACGGCTGTGCCCCGGTCAGGCCCCAACCTGTCCGAAAACGACAAATGAACAAGATTTATGCAAAAAGCCAGCGTCAACTGGTCGGTTTTTGCTATTTAAATTACAGCTCTTTCAGCGGCACCGGATATCGCCGAGAAGGCTGCGGGTAGTGGTATCGGGTGACCGGCCTCAGCGCTGGCCGACGTCGCTCAGCAGGCGGTCCATCTCTTTTTTGACCACGCCGTAGCACTCGCAGGTATGGGCTTCAAGGCCCTTGCGGTTCAGCACCGAGATATGGCCTCGGCGGTAGCTGATCAAGCCGGCGCGCTGCAGGTTGCCCGCCGCTTCGGTCACGCCTTCGCGGCGCACACCGAGCATGCCGGCCACGAGTTCCTGCGTCATGGTCAGCTCCTGATCGGGCAGTCGGTCCAGCGTCAGCAGCAACCAGCGGCACAACTGCTGCTCCAGGGAGTGGTGCCGGTTGCACACAGCCGTCTGTGCCATCTGCGTCATCAGGGCCTGGGTGTAGCGCAGCAGCAGGCGTTGCAACGCGCCGGCCCGGTCGAACTCGGTTTTCAGCAAGTGGCGGTCAAGCCGGTAGCCCCAGCCGGCTGTCTGCACCACCGCCGAACTGGAGGTGGTTTCTCCTCCCATGAACAGCGAGACACCGACCATGCCTTCGTTGCCGACGCCGGCGGTCTCGGCCGAGGCCCCCGAATCGGTCACGTAGTGCAGCGACACGATGGCGGTGGTGGGGAAGTACGCGTGGCGCAACTGGGTGCCAGGTTCGTACAACGATTCACCCAACTGCATGGGCACGCCTTCCAGATGCGGCGCCAGGCGCTCGAAGTCTTCAGTCGGCAACGCGGCGAGCAGATGGTTCTGCAGGGGGCTGTGCCGCGCGTTCGCGGTTGCGGGTGTGATGGATGCTGGAGACATCAAGCGTTCTCCACGATCTCGAGTCCGATGCCCCGGTAGCCGATGAATCGGCAGGTTTCGCTGAACATCGGTTGTCCGCTGACCCGGAATTGCTGGGTTCTGCCATCGGCGTTGACGCGGTGAAACACGAAATCGACAAACGGCTTGCGCGCGGCAATGATTTCGCGAAGCTTCGCCCGCTCAACCTCGTTCCAGCCCAGGCTTTCCGGCGTGACCGGCGCACCCACCAGCGGGTCAACCTGCACGCCCATCATCTCCAGCGCGGGTCCGGAAATCTTGGTGTAGTTGCCGGCCTCGTCCTGTTCCCAATACCAGTCCGAGGCCAGTTCGGTCAGGCTGCGAAACCGCGCCTCGCTCTCTCGAAGTTCGGCCGTGCGTTCCAGAACCGTCTGCTCCAGCAGCTTGTTGTAGTTCTCGATCTGTCTGTAGAGCAGTCGAACTTCCAGCATGTTGTGGATGCGCGCTCTCACCTCGATCAGGTCGAACGGCTTGCTGATGAAATCTTTCGCGCCTGCCTGCAGGGCACGCAGCTTGTGGCCGGGCTGTGCGGTGAGCACCAGCACCGGCAGATAATCGTCGTTCACGTTGGTCTTGAGCGCCTCCATCACCTGGAAGCCGTCCATCACGGGCATTTGCAGGTCGAGCAGGATCAGGTCGTAGTGGTTCTTGCGGTGCAATGCACACACCTCCTGCGGATTCCGGGTGGACGCTATCTGCGTGTAGCCGTCTTCGCGCAGCAGCTGTTCGAGCAAGGCGATATTGGCCTCCTGATCGTCCACGATCAGGACGCTGGCGTTGCGGATATCCGCAGTGGTGACTTTCATGGCGCTTCCCTTCTGGCTGGCAAGCCGGTTTCAGTGTCTGAAGATTTCAGGACGGCGTCCAGCGCCTCCATGAACAGGCTGACCTTGATGGGTTTGGTCAGGTAGTGGAAGAAGCCCGCATCCAGACCCGCCGCGATGTCGCGGGGCACGGCATTGGCGCTCAGCGCGATGATCGGGATGTGCGCTGTGGTCGGGTCGGCGCGCAGGATCTTCATCGCGTCGATGCCGCTGATGCCGGGCAGGTGGATGTCCATCAGGATCACGTCGGGCCGGTGGGCGCGGGCGAACTCGATGCCCAAGTTGCCGTCGGCCGCGCTGAGCAGGCGCAGGTCGGGGCGGCGATCGATCAGCTGCTGGACCAGTTCAAGGTTGGCCGGGTTGTCCTCGACGTAGAGCACCGTGCGGCGCAGGGCAAACTCGGGCAGGGGCGGTGCGGCTGGCGTCGTCGCCTCCAGTGCCGCGCGTTCGACCGGCGCAAACTGTGGCGGGGCGGTGCGGTCCAGTTCGATCCAGAACACGGTTCCGACACCGAGGCTGCTGTCCACCCCCACCGTGCCCCCCATGCGCTCGACCAGGCGCTTGGTCACCACCAGGCCGATGCCGGTGCCTTCCTCCCGGCTGGACTCCTTGCCGAGGCGGTTGAACGGCTGGAAGAGCTGGCCGAGCAGCTCGGGCGCCATGCCCTCGCCGGTGTCGATCACGCTGATGCGAACCGAATCCGGGGGACACAGGCAACATTCCACGGTGACCGTGCCGTCGGGCCGGTTGTACTTGATGGCGTTGGACAGCAGGTTGATGACGGACTGCTTGAGGCGGGTCCGGTCGGCAATCACGAACAGCGGCGTTGTCAGGCGCGGAAAGTTAACGCGGATGCCGCGCTGCTGCGCTTGCGGCTCCATCATCGTCCGGCACTCGTTGAGCAGTTCAGCCAGCGCCACCGGCTCGGTTGACAGGGCCGCCTTGCCCGACTCGATCAGCGCAAGGTCCAGGATTTCGTTGATCAGTTCCAGCAGGTACCAGCCGGCCTTGAGGATCTGCTCCAGGTTGCGCTTTTGCACCGTGGTCGGCGCCGGCGTGCCCGACGCAAGAAGCTGGGCAAAGCCCAGGATGGCATTGAGCGGCGTGCGCAACTCGTGGCTCATGCTGGAGAGGAAATCCGACTTTGCCACATTCGCCTTGTCGGCCACGGCGCGAGCACGCTCGAGCTCGGTGTTCTTGTCCTGCAAGACCTGCTCGAGGCGCGCCCGCTGCGCTTCGACCTGCTGGCGCGCGGTGTTGTCGGTGCCGATCAGCAGGTAGCCGATGATGGTGTTCTGGTCATCGCGCAGCGCCGTGACCGACACCACCGCCGGCAGGCGGCTGCCGTCCTTGCGCACATAGGTCAGCTCGTAGATGTCCTCGATGCCGCGCGAGGCCTTGAAGACCAGCGCGTCGAAGCCCGGCTGGATCAGCGTGCCGAGTTCGGTGCTCAGGGCCTGTGCCCGCTGGATCACTTCCCGCGGATCGGAGATTTCGGCCGGGGTGATCTTGTTCATCACGTCGGCGGCCGCGTAGCCCAGCATGCGCTCGGCACCCACGTTGAAGATCTGGATCACGCCGCGCGCGTCGGTGGCGATGCTGGAGAAGTTGGCGCTGTTGAAGATGGCCGTCTGCAGGGCGCCGGCCTTGGCCAGCGCGGCTTCGGCCTGCCGGCGCGCGTCGATGTCGGTGATCACGATGCGCACCACGGACACGCCGTCTTCCTGCGCACTGGAGGCGGCCAGGTGAACCCAGAACAGGGTGCCGTCGCTCTTGCGCATGCGCAGTTCACCGGGCTGTGCCATGCCCGAGCGGGTCAGCTCGCGGATCATCGTGTGGTAGATGTCGGCGTCCTTGTCGAAGACAAAGCGTGTGACCGGCTGGCCGACGAGCGCGGTGCGCGCCGGGCCCAGCAGGGTGGCGGCCGTCAGGTTGGCTTCGCGGATCAGGCCCACCTCGCTCAGTGTGCAATAACCCACGGGCGCCAGGTCGTACAGGTTGAAATAGCGCGCGCGCGCCAGATCCAGCGCAGCTTGTGAACTGCGCAGTTCCTCGTTCTGCATCTCCAGCTCGATCGTCTGCTGGCTCAGGGCGTGCTTCGCCGCATATTCGTGGGTGACATCGTGAAACACCAGCACAGCCCCGATGACCTGGTCCTGCGCGTCTCGAATCGGCGCGCAACTGTCGGCAATGTCGGATTCGCGCCCGTCCCGGGCGATCAGCACGGTGTGGTTGGCCATGCCCTGGATGGTTCCCAAGGTCAGGGTGTCCATCACCGGGAGCCCGGCTACTTGTCGGGTGGTTTTGTTGAGAATGTGAAAAACCTCGTCGACCAGCCGCCCTTCGGCTTGCGCCTGCGTCCATCCGGTCAGGCGCTGCGCCGTCGGATTCAGCAGTGTCACGCGCGCCAGGTGGTCCGTAGCGATCACCGCATCGCCGATGGAGTTGAGTGTCACCTTCAACTTTTCCTCACTGAGCTGCAACGTGCTGTTCGCTTCGGCCAGCTGCCGATTGGCGGATTCCCGCGCCGCCAGCAGATGCCGCGTCTCGTCATGAACCAGGTTCCTGAGTCGCTGCTGCAATTGCTGGCGGATGAAGTAGATGAAGGCCAGAGCCAGCAGTACCGTCAACAGGCTGGCGACCACAATGCTGTTGAAAAGCTGGTTCATCCTGAGCTTGAAATCGGCTTCGCGCTGCGCCATTGCGCCTTCTTCCAGTCCGATGAAAGCGCTCATCTCGGTACGGATCGCGTCCATGAGACGCTTGCCTTCGCCACTGCGGACGGATGCCATTGCGGCAGGAAGGTCGCCGCTTCGGCGCAACTCAATGGCGTGTGACATGCTGGTCAGTCTGGCGTCCACCAGCGGCGCCAGGGCATCGAGGTGACGGGCAGCTTCAATCACCACGGTGAGTTCTCGCAGTGCTTCAAGGTGCCCGCTGATGCTGTTGCGCACGGCCAGATACGGCACCAGATAGGCCTCGTCACCCGTCAGCAGGTAGCCGCGCTGGCCCGTTTCGGCATCGATCAGGGAGGTCAGCAACTGGTTGCCGCCCCGCAGCACGTTTGCAGCATGCTGGCGGTCGTTGGCGGCATCGCCGATCTGACTGAACGACAGGAACGAGATCGTTACGCCCAGACCGACCAGCAGGACAGCGGCAGCTATCCAGGCAAAGAAAGTATGCGAGGGCTTCAAGGGGGCAAGTCTCGGTTGCCGAAACGGCAAAAAAGCCAGGAGTCGTACTTGAGAGGCTCGCCCAGGGCGCGGCGTCGGGGATTGATCAACATGGCGGGTTCCGTTGCTCGAGGGTCGATCCGGGCGGCGGGTTGCGCCGGACGGCACCGGTACGTGTGGCGCGGTCGCTGGAGTCTGACAAGTTGCGCATGTTCAGGGCGGGCAAATGGGAGCATCGCACGTTTCGCCGCTTGTGTCTGTGTGCCAGCGCACACAGCGCGGGCAGGGTTTTTGCGGGTGCCGGCTCTGAGCCGCCTACGGCAAAAAGGGCCGCGTTTGCGGCCCTGATGGATGTCGTCCCCGGTGGTCGGGGATTGAGTACTTACAGCTGCGATTTGAAGTAGCTGAAGGAATGCTTGAACGCATCACGGATTTTTTCCATCTCGGCGACGGTGGTTTCCCAGGCGTCTTCCGTGGCGGCTTTCAATCCATCGAGCTTCGACTTGGCCAGCGCGGATTGGTGGCGCAAGTTGGCCATTTGCTCCTTGTATTTTGCGCGGGCTTCTTCCTTGGCGTCCTTGGCCTTGGCTTCAAGGGCATCCATCTGGGCATCCAGCTCATCAAGCTGGAGTTTCATTTTGGCGATATAGGTGTCTCTGTTGGACATGGTCATGCTTTCGTAGTTTCAGGAATCTTCTCGGGGTGGGGGAACGGCCTTGATGAACTCAGGTCCCAGTTATCCGTGTGACAGCGGAACAGGGTCAGATTAAGTCGGCAACGTCATGGCGTCTGTGCGATCGCGCACATACGGGGCCAATCCGTTCGACTAGTGTTCATCGTTGGCATGACACACCCTGTACCGGGTCTTTCGCACTTGACCGCGCATGCCCGGTGCGGCAGGCAGAGAGCTCCATCCATTGAAAGACAACCATGAACACCGGCAAACTCATCGCGATCGTCCTGATCGCCCTCGGCTGCCTTGGCCTGGCCTATGGCGGCTTCAGCTATACCAAGGAGACCACGGGCGTGAAGCTGGGGCCCCTTGAGCTCAAGGTGCAGGAGCGCGAACGCATCAACATTCCGCTGGTCATCAGCGCCGGTGCCATCGTCGCGGGTGTGCTGATGCTGGCCCTGGGGCGCAAATAGCCGTAGGGCAAGTTCCCGACAGCCTGGCCTGCGGAAGGTGCGCTGATAAAATCGGGTCAAAGGCTGCTGCCCCGGCAGCCTTTTGTTTTGTCCGATCCGGGGCCATGTAGAGGAACACCATGTACAAAAACCTCGTGCCAGCGGGCGCCATTGCGCTCGCAGCCGTCTGTTTTCCTTTTCCCGCTTTTTCCCAGACCCCACCGGCTGCAGCAGCCAGGGCGCCGGCTTCGGCTGTTTCAGCGCCGGTGAAGGCGGCTTTTGTCTATGTCTCACCCGTTACCGATGCGGGTTGGACCAAGCAGCATGACGAGGGCCGCAAGGCCGTCGAAGCAGCGCTGGGCAAGCAGGTCAAAACCACGTTTGTCGAAAACGTGCCCGAGGGCGCTGACGCCGAGCGCGTGATCCGCGATCTGGCGGCGCAGGGCAACCAGATCATCTTCACGCCCAGTTTCGGCTTCATGGAGCCGACCTTGAAGGTGGCAAAGGACTTTCCGGGCGTCGCCTTCGAGTCCATCACCGGCTACAAGACGGCCACCAATGTGGCCACCGCCAATGCCCGCTATTACGAGGGGCGTTATCTGGCCGGTGTCGCCGCCGGGCGCATGACGCAAACCAATCTGGCGGGCTACGTGGCCGGTTTTCCGATTCCCGAGGTGCTGCAAGGTATCAACGCCTTCACGCTGGGCATGCGTTCGGTGAACCCGAAGGCCGGGGTCAAAGTGGTCTGGCTCAACGCCTGGTTCGACCCGCCCAGGGAGCGAGATGCAGCGATGGCCCTGTTTGACCAGGGCGTCGACGTGATTGCGTTTCACACCGGCAGCACGGCGGTGATGGCGGCGGCGCAGGAGCGCGGCAAGATGGCCGTGGCCTACCACTCCGACATGCGCAAGGTGGC
>JACSRS010000007.1 GCA_014879655.1 Burkholderiaceae bacterium | reverse complement strand
ACCGGCGGCGCATGCCGCAGCGCAATGAACAGCAGAAAGTGGAAACCGAACAGTCCGTATACCCCCAGGAGAAGGGTGGTCGGCGGAACCCGCCATTGACGGATGTCAAAGCGCGAAAGCGGCAAAGCCACCAGACTTCCGATCAGCAGCGCCAGCCCGGTCAGCAGAAACGGCGGCACGTGCGACAGCGAAACGCCCAGCGCGGCCAGCGTGGCCCACAGGGTAATCGCGCCCAATGCCAGCAGGTTGGCGGCCATCAGGCTGCTGCCCCCAGGTTCCGGAACTTCACAGGAAAACTTTCATGAGTACGTTTGATCACAGCGGTCTGATTCACAACATCAACCACAACCTCGCACCGCTGCGAAAGTCGCAGCCCGACGCCATGGCCGGCTTCGGCCAGCTCGCCAAGGCGTCCATGGCCGAGGGCGCGGTCAGCGCCAAGAACAAGGAACTGATTGCGCTGGCGATCGGCATCACGCAGCATTGCTCGGGTTGCATCGGCTTCCACGTCAAGGCCTTGCACCGGCTGGGCTGTACCCGTGCCGAACTGGACGAAATGCTGACCGTCTGCGTGTACATGGGCGGCGGCCCGGCGCTGATGTACGCGGCCGAAGCGGTTGCCGCCTGGGAGCAGATGGCGCCGGCAGCCTGATATCGCTTCTAATAAAATAGCTGAAAAGCACGATTTGACGCTGGATAAAGCCTGATTGTCGGGTAAAAAAGTCAAAATGCGGCGTCACCCCCCTCGGCGCCAAGGCGCTGGTGACCAGGGCGGAGCGGGGGAGTGTAGACGACCCGCCAACGGGTCAACGCCAGCGAGAAGGTCGGCGCGGAAGTGGGCGCGCAGCCGGGTTAGCATGGCCGGTCCGCGGCGTTCTTTCCCGACCGCATCACAACATCGACCCCTGCTTTGACCCACGATACCCCCGACATCCAGGAACCCCGCCTCTGGCGCTCTGACGGCTGGACCGCCCAGGTCCTCAAGAACGAAGACGACGACGGCTGGGCCGTCGCCATGTACAAGGACGGCGAGCCCGAGCCCGCGCTGGTCGGCCCCTGGACCATGGGGCGCGACAAGAAGAACCCCAAGCCGCTGGACGTCCAGGCCTTTCACACCCTGGTCAAGACCGCCAGCGAGTTTGTCCGCCGAAGCGAACAGCAATTGCACGCCGCGCTGCACCAGCGCATCACGGTGATCACCTGTTCCGGCCGCGTCACGGTGTCGCTCGATATCGAGCCCGACGACGACAACCCCTCTGCCGTGCTCAGTGCTGCGGACGACAGCGGCGAAACACTGGCCAGCATCCGGGTGCCGCCGTCATTCCCGCTTACCCGCGCCCGTGCGGTGGCGTGGGCAGAAGGCGGCTTCGGGCCCGTCGGACAGGGCGCTGCCGGGCGCGCGGGCGAATAGCCTCGCGGCAAGCTGCGCCCAGCGGGTGTGCTTCGGCAGAGATAGCACAAGACGGGGCGTACTCTGCCGATGCGGCTGCTGAATTGCCGCAGAACAATCCCGAATCAATAGCAGAAATGCACCATTTGACGGTGGGATTTGCCAGAAATGGCTTAAAAAATGCCGCAGGAATGCCCAGGGGGTGCGGTCTCTGCGGACCCTGAGTGGCCCAGGTCGGATGCGCCCCCAGCGGTTGCGATCCGGTTGGTTCGCCAGCGCGATGGCCGGCCCCGACGACGATCAGGTCAGCCCGGCGCGCGAGCCTGTGCGGCCGAATGGGCCTGCTGGTCGGCGTGATAGCTTGAGCGCACCATGGCGCCCACCGCCGCGTGCCTGAAACCCATTTC
>JACSRS010000070.1 GCA_014879655.1 Burkholderiaceae bacterium | reverse complement strand
CCATTTGAGGTGATCAGCAGCCGCGCCTTTGCGTCGCTGGCCGATTTTGTCAGCGGCTCGCGCGCGGCACTGGCCGAGGGTGGCGTCTGGATGGCGATGAAGGGCAAACACCCGGCGCCCGAGCTGGCCGCGCTCACCGGGCTGTCCCGGCCGGTGGACGTGTTTCACGTGGAACAGCTGGCCGTTCCGGGGCTGGACGCCGAGCGCTGCATCGTCTGGATGCGGGAAAAGCCGGCCGTCTGACGGCCGGGCGGGCAGGGCGCTCGCGTACACTCGCCCTCTGCTTTCAGGAGATTCATTCATGTTCGGCGTGTCGGACTACGGCGCCTTTGTCGCTGCCATCGTGCTGTTTCTGGCCATTCCCGGGCCGGGCAATCTGGCGCTGGTCACCTCCACCAGCAAGGGTGGTATCAAGGGCGGGCTGGCCGCCACGCTGGGCGTGATCGCAGGCGACCAGGTGCTGATGTGGATGGCGGTGGCCGGTGTGGCGGCGCTGCTGGCTGCATACCCGACCGCCTTTGCTGCCGTGCAGTGGATGGGCGCCGCCTACCTGGCGTGGCTGGGGCTGCGCATGATCACCGCCAGACCCGGCGCCGCGCCGGTGCTGCACATCCGCCCGCATCACTATTTCAGGCAGGCGTTTGCCATCACGCTGCTCAATCCCAAGGCCATTGTTTTCTACATGGCGTTTTTCCCGCTGTTTGTCGACCCGGCCCGCCATCAGGGACTGATCACCTTTGCCGTGATGGCCGCGACGGTGGCCGTGCTGACCTTTCTGTACGGGCTGGGCGCCACACTGCTGACGCACTTGCTGGCCGAGCGCATGCGCGCCAATCCGCGCATCGGGCGTGTGCTCGAAAAAGTCGCCGGCGTGTTTCTGCTCGGCTTCGGCGTCCGGCTGGCGCTGGGCAAATAGAACTGTCACCAATTCATCATCGGCAAGGGATCCATGGCCAGAATTTTCTGCATCGCAAACCAGAAGGGCGGCGTCGGCAAGACCACCACCACCGTGAACCTGTCCGCCGGTCTGGCCAAGGTGGGGCAACGGGTGCTGATGGTTGATCTCGACCCGCAGGGCAATGCCACCATGGGCTCAGGGGTGGACAAGCGCAAGCTGCCGCTGAGCGTGTACGACGTGCTGCTCGAATCGGCATCGGTGAAAGAAGCGGCTGTGTTTGCGGAAAAGTGCGGCTACCACGTGCTCGGCGCCAGCCGCGACCTGGCCGGTGCCGAGGTGGAACTGGTGGCGCTGGACCACCGCGAAAAGCGCCTGAAGCTGGCGCTGGCCGACGTGCACGATGACTACGACTTCGTGCTGATCGACTGCCCGCCCTCGCTCAGCCTGCTCACGCTCAACGGCCTGTGCTCGGCGCATGGCGTGGTCGTGCCGATGCAGTGCGAATACTTTGCGCTTGAAGGCCTCTCCGATCTGGTTCACACCATCAAGCAGGTGCACGCCAACCTGAACCGCGACCTGCAGATCATCGGCCTGCTGCGCGTGATGTTCGATCCGCGCATCACGCTGCAACAGCAGGTCAGCGAGCAGCTCAAGGCCCATTTTGGCGACAAGGTGTTCAACACCGTGATTCCGCGAAACGTGCGGCTGGCCGAGGCGCCAAGCTACGGACTGCCCGGCGTGGTGTTCGATCCTTCCGCGCGCGGCAGTGTGGCCTTTGTCGAGTTCGCCCGCGAGATGGTGGACCGGACCCAGGGCCTCTGAAAAGGCATTTTTTCAAGCAAATTCGATTCAAGCCAGCATCAAATCGTCAGTTGTTGCTCCTGTTTTTGATGTTTTCCGGAACCCCTCATGCCTGATGCCATCGCGCCGCCCGTGCTGATCCTGCCCGGCTGGCAGAACAGCGAGCCCGCCCACTGGCAAAGCCGCTGGGAGGCGCTGCGCGGCTACCGCCGCGTCGAGCAGCACGACTGGATGCGTCCGCTGCGGGGCGACTGGATCGCCCGGCTCGAAGAAGAACTGCTGGCCTGCACCGTGCCGGCCCTGCTGGTGGCGCACAGCTTGGGCTGCATCCAGACGGCGGCCTGGGCCGCGCACTCACGCAACACCGCGCGGGTGCGGGGCGCGCTGCTGGTGGCGCCGCCGGACACCGAACGCGAAGACCTGCGCCAGTTGTTGCCAGGCTGGGCGCCCATCGCGCGCCAGCGCCTGCCGTTTGCCAGCGTGGTGGTGGCCAGCAGCGACGATCCGTATGGCACGCTGGCCCATGCCCGCACCCTGGCCGCGCAATGGGGCAGCCAGCTGCACGAGATCGGCGCGCGTGGCCACATCAACGCCGGCTCGGGCCTGGGCGACTGGCCCGAAGGCCACGACGACCTGCAGCGCTTGATGAAAGACACCGCATGAACACGCGCCACACCGACAGCCTTCGGGCGTAATGAGAAAGGACTGACCATGGTCACGAAAAAACCCAAGGGCCTTGGCCGCGGACTCGAAGCCCTGCTGGGCCCCAAGGTGCAGGACGGCGAGAACGCCGCACCGGGCGAATCGGCTTCCAGCCCCGGCCTGCCGGCCACGCTGGCGCTGCAGGACATGGTGCCCGGCATGTACCAGCCGCGCACCCGCATGGACGAGGGTGCGCTGTACGAACTGGCGGAGTCGATCAAGGCGCAGGGCATCATGCAGCCGATTCTGGTGCGCCGCCTGACCGACGGCGAGCAGATGGGCAAGTACGAGATCATTGCCGGCGAGCGGCGCTTCCGCGCGGCCCGGCTGGCCGGCCTGGACAGCGTGCCGGTGCTGGTGCGCGACGTACCCGACGAAGCGGCCGCCGCGATGTCGCTGATCGAGAACATCCAGCGCGAAGACCTCAACCCGCTGGAAGAAGCCCAGGGCCTGCAGCGCCTGGTGAAGGAGTTCGGGCTCACTCACGAACAGGCGGCGCAGGCCGTGGGGCGCTCACGCAGCGCCGCCAGCAACCTGCTGCGGCTGTTGAATCTGGCCGACCCGGTGCAGGCCATGCTGATGGCCGGCGACATCGACATGGGCCACGCCCGCGCGCTGCTGTCGCTGGACCGCGCGGCGCAGATCACGGCCGGCAACCAGATCGCGGCCAAAAAACTGTCGGTCCGCGAGGCCGAGAGCCTGGTGCGGCGCATCGGCGCTGAATTCAACCTGGTACCGCAAAAGCCCAAGAAAGAAAAATCGCGCGACCTCAAGCGGGTGGAAGAAGAACTGTCCGACCTGTTGACCGCCCAGGTCGAGGTGCGCGTGAAAAAACGCGTCAAGCGGCACGGAAAAGTTGAAGAGATGGGCGAACTGGTCGTAAACTTTGGTTCGCTCGATGAACTCAATGGCCTGATCGAGCGGCTGCGCGCAGCCTGATACGGGCGCGCGGCGGGCAGATTGCCTGTCGCCATTGACCGGTCAGGGGGTTGCATGAATACGCCGCTTGTCTCGTTGCGCGCCACGGCGCTGCTGCTGTGTCTCGGATCGCTCCCGGCGCTGGCGCCGGCGCAGAACGTCAAACCCCCCAAAGCCCAGTTGTGGATGGATGTGTCCACTGGCAGCATGCCCGGCATGCCCGAGATGGACATGCCCGGCGTGGGCAGCCTGCTCGGCGGCATGATGGGCGGCGGCGGTGGCCAGGATCTGTATGGCATGGCGCGCGGCATGAACATTTCGCCGCCGCGGGTGCTCGACATCGCGCTGTACAACCGGCTCAAGCCCGGCGTCGAGGCTGCCCAGTCCATTCCGCTAGGAATGCGCATGGGCGAGCGGTTGCCGCTGCTGCCTTTTGTGCCCCAGGCGGTGCGCGAATCCGAACCCACCGACGTGCCGCCCGACTATCAGCGGGAAACGCCCAAGGGCCGCATCCTGATCTACTGGGGCTGCGGTGCGACAGTGCGGCCGGGGCAGCCGCGTGTGATCGATCTGGCCAGTGGCAACCCGGCGCAGTTCGCGGCGGCTTTTGCCGGCCGCTACGCGCCGGACCGGGGTGCACGGGTCGGTCCGGGCTATGCGCTGTTCCCGAACGAAAAAAACCGCCAGAGCCTGCCGCGTGACGCGTCGCTGGTTGGCGAACACCGGGTGCTGGGTGATGGCGTGCCGCCGTCGATGAAATTCACGCTCGGCGCCGCACAAGACCTGTTGCCGGCCTTCGACCTGCAATTGGCGGGTGGTCTGGCCGACAGCGTGAACGTCGGGTGGCGACCGATGGCGCAGGCGCGGGCCTACTACCTGCACGCGATGGGCCAGGCCGGCGAGAACGACATGGTGATGTGGTCCAGCGCCGAGACGCCCGACACCGGCATGGGGATGTTCGACTTCCTGTCGCAGGGAACGATCGAGCGCTGGCTGAAAGACAAGGTGCTGCTGCCGCCGGAAACGGTGCAATGCGAGGTGCCCAAGGGCATTTTTTCGCCGAAGGCGGGCGCGGGCGGCGATGGCGGCGGCGCGATGCTGCGCATCATTGCCTACGGCAACGAGAGCAACTTTGCCCATCCGCCGCGCCCGGCGGACCCCAAAGCCGTCTGGGAACCCGACTGGTCGCTGCGGGTGCGGGTCAAGTCGCATGCGCTGGCGATGCTCGGTGAAGAGTCTTCGGGCGGCCGCAGCGGCCGCGCCGGAAGCAACAGTACAAACTCGGCGCCGACAGCCGGCGCACCCGCGCAGGGCCAGCCGTCGTCGGCGGCCGACGCCCTCAACCCGCTGGCCAATCCGGCCAACCTGCTCAAGGGGCTGTTCGGACGCTGACGCTCCGGCCGAGCCGTCTCGTTTGCTGCCAGCGGGGCGCGCTACCGCAACGGGGGGGTGACAGGTCCCGCGATATGGTGACAATCGGTACGGTCGCCCTGCAACTTTCCGGCCTGATCCGGGTTGTCTTTTTCAACAGGAGTTCTGGATTGAAAACGTTTGCTCTCTCGATGTTTGCACCCGCGCTGGCGGTTGCCGTTTCACTGACCCCGGCTGCCCATGCCCAGACGCTGGGCGGCGGTAGCGGACCGGCCGGCGATGCCGCCCAGGTGGAAAAATGCGATGCACCCAAAGGAACGCTGGCGGTGGTGGAGCCGCAATACGCGGTGCTCCAGTCGCTGTCGGGTTACGGTCTGCAGTCGCCGTCGGCGGTGATTCGCCTGATCATCCAGCAGTCCAACTGCTTCCAGATTGTCGAGCGCGGCGCGGCCATGCAGAACATGGCGCAGGAGCGCGCACTGGCGGCCGGCGGCGAATTGCAGGGCGGGCAAAACGTTGGCAAAGGCCAGATGGTGGCGGCCGATTTCCTGCTGACGCCCAACATCGTGTTTTCAAACCCCGACGCCGGCGGCGTCGGTGGCGGCATCGGCGGCTTGCTGGGTGGCATGGGCGGACGATTGGGCGCCATCGGTGCACTGGCCGGTGGCGTCAGGTTCAAGGAAGCACAGACGGCGATGACCATGGCCGATACGCGCAGCGGCATTCAGGTTGCCGCGGCACAAGGCAGCGCGAGCCAGACCGATTTCAATGTGGGTGCGGCGCTGTTCGGCCGCTACGGCGGTGGCGGCCTGGGCGGGTACTCCAGCACGGCGGAAGGCAAGATGATTGCCGCTTCGTTTCTGGACAACTGGAACAACATCGTCCGCACGATCCGCAACAACCCCTCGCTGATCCAGGCGAAGGCCGGGCCAGCGAGCCAGGCCAACGCCGCAGCCAGCGTCAAGGCCGGCTCCAGTGCCGGTAATGCGGGCGACGTGTATGTGGCCAAGATCGCGGGCGTCAAGGTCTACCGCCAGCCGGCCGAGGGCGGCGAACTGGGCAGCCTGGGGCGCACCGACGAAGTTGTCTTTGAAGGCGACGAACAGAACGGCTTCATGAAGATCGCCGGACCGGGCGGATCAGGCTGGGTCAAGACCATCATGATGCGCAAGCTGCAATAGGCTGCGCCCGGCCGGCCAGAGCCGGCGCGGTTGTCCGGGATTCAGATCGAAAAGATCTTGCCCGGATTCATGATGTTCTTCGGGTCGAGCGCACGCTTGATGGTGCGCATCATTTCGACCGCGCCCGCGCCGGCCTCGGCCAGCAGGAAGTCCATCTTGTGCAGGCCGACGCCGTGCTCGCCGGTGCAGGTGCCCTCCAGCGCCAGCGCACGTGATACCAGCTGGTGGTTCAGTTTTTCGGCGGTTCCGCGCTCTTCGGGTTTGTCGGGGTGAATCAGGTAGCCGAAGTGGAAGTTGCCGTCGTTGTCGCTGGCCAGTTTCTGCACGGTTTCGGCCTGCTCCTTCACGCTGGCCTGCGAGCCGTGAAACGCCGTCAGCAGCATTGCCCCTTCGCGCAAACCCAGTTTGGCTTAGACGTTCACCAAGCGCACGGTGCCGCTGGCACGCGTGGCACTTATCCCCCCGATGGTTTCGCGCACCTTCTGGTAGTTCAACCCGGTCAGCGTCAAGATATTCATCACACCGGTACCTAGCAGACGCAGTCGCACGACCTGTTTGCGCCCCTCATGCAAAGACGCCAGATTCTGAAATCGAACGCCTTCGTTGCCCGTGAAAATATGACTCGATCGCCCGCAAAAAGCTCAATCCTCACGCGGCCATCTCAGTAGGGCTAACTTCAATCCGCACCCTTGAAAGACGCTTGCTGCCGTGGTAATTTTGCCCCCATGCCGATGGATGTCGTATCCGTCATTTGCTGGGGAGCACGCGATGTTGCCATACGAGAGCCGGCCGGACGAATCCATCGATTATCCCGACAACTTCGACCAACTTTTCTTCGAAGCGGTTCTGGAGGGGCAGACGACCGGTCTGCCACTTTCGGGCTACTGGAATGTCTCGATTGTCGACGGGGACCCAAGCACCCCCGGGGACTACGGTTTGGATCGGGATTTCTTCGTGCTCTCGGGCCTGGCGCCCGGTGCGCACGTCGTCGCATACCTGCCAGACTACGCACTGAGTGCGTTCAGCCAACCCGAAGCCGCTGGTGGGTGGGGACTGTACGAACTGAACTACCGGACGGTAAGCTACGACCCCGACTTCCTGGAGGCCGTGCCCGTATTCTTGGGCTTCCTGGAGTCTCGCTTCGACACGGAGGCGCAGCAGCTATCGATCGATCTCGACGCGCCCGACGACGTGCCGCAACAGTACGAATACGCGCAAATTGGCTTTTCGGCCAGGGAGCCCGGCGTATACCGCACTGTCGAGCACGTCGGCCTGCAACTTGACAACTTTATTTACGACCCGAACGTTCGCTGGACTGAGAACTTCCACCACGCCGGGAAGTACATGCTCTACGGGCAGGGCCACGCCATCGACTTCGTGAAGTTGGCTTCCGAATTCGGGACCGCTACCCCGGGCAGTGGCACCATGGCCGAGCAGGCAGGTGCGGGTCGATACCTGATCACGATCGACGAGTATCTGGGCGCCCGGGACCGCGAGTGGGGCCCCGGCTGGTTCGACGTGTTGAGCGAGGCCGGGCCGGAGACCGGCAAATTGACAGTAGCCGGACTGGACTGGGTCGAAGCTGGCGAAGGAACTTGGTCCGCCACCGGGAATGCGACGATAGGTCTGCGCGGAGGCCCGACCGAGATGTTGTCGGTCACCAATGGAACTTTCATGCTGACCCGGGACGCGCTGACGATTGAGGACGGGAACGTCGCCTCGGTCATCGAAGGCGGCGCGGGGCGCGATCTGTTCTATGGCAGCGTTGTTGCTCTATCGCTGGACACCGCGCGTGGCGCTGTCGAACCGAAGGAAATGGGGGGCACCAAACTGACGCTCGGCGGCTTGCCGGTTTCGGTGCCCAGTCTCGCACTCACGCCGTCGGGGGTGGTGCTTGAGGACACGACCTTCGGCTTGCCCGGCGAATTCGCCGATCTGCCGGTTCGGGTGAGCAACGCCCGCGTGACGATTTCCCGGGACGGAGTCCAGATCGACGACTACGCCTGGAGTTTCGGCACAGGGGCCGACTTCCTGCGGCTGCTGAATCTCGTCAAGATCCGCCCGAGCTTGCTGGAGATCGAGTATTCGGCCGCGCGGGACGAGTTGAACATCACTGGAAAAGTGCAGATCGGTGAAGAGAGCTTCTTTCCCGATCATCCAGTCGATGCGTCGCTCAAGGGCGGCATCAAGATCGCCGGCGGAGCGGTCGCCGACGTCGACATCGCCATCGACCAGGTCATCGGGATCAAGGGCTACGGGTTCACGGACCTGGAGTTCAACCTGAACGCGCAGAAAAACGAAGTGAAGGGATCCGGGCAGTTTCTCCTTCCTTTTCCGAAACCTTGGGACGATCAGGAGGCATTCATCCTCTATCCGGCCTTGTTGGATTTCTATTTGGACGCGCCTAACGCTGACAAGGCCGATCAATGGGGTATCGGAGTGGGTCTGGATTTCCAGGTCGACCCGTTCGCGTTCGATGGCTTCGGGTTGACGGCGGTCCTGCCCAGCGGCATCCCGATGTGGACCTGGCCCTTCGAGCTCAGGGAAATCGGTGTGCGCGTCGAGAACCTCGCGACGGAGAACAGGGATCCCGTCAAGGTCACCGGACGTTTCGGTCTCGAAGAGATCGAGAACCGGTTCGTCGACACAAAGTTGACGTTCGAAGGCTCGGTCTCGGTCAACGAAGGCGTGAGCGGCAGCGTCGAAGGCCATTTTTTCGCCGAGGACTTGTTTCGCTTCGAGGGCGAGGCCAAGCTGGACCTCCGGAAGGACCGCTTCGAGGGCTCGCTCGAGGCGACGTTCATCGACGGTGTGGTGACCGCGACCCTGAAGTTGAATGCGAAAGTCATAGACGATGACCCGTTCATATGGGTTGCTGCGGCGCTCGGCACCGGACGCGCTCAGTTCCTCGGCGCGGAACTGACCGCTTCCGTCTATCTCAGCATGGTCACCGACGGCGATCCGAGTAACGATTACGTGGCCTTCTGGCACCAATCCGGCACAAGCCTTCCGTTCGTCGACGGCAGTATGCCGGTCTTCGGCGTCAAGTACTACCTGGACGGAACGGGCAGGAAGGAGCCATTCGGTGCCCAGGGAATACCTGCGATTTCAAGCTGGTCTGTCGACGGCGAACTTGAGGACCTGATGGTCACAGTTCAATGGTCGAACGCTGCATCAGAGCCGGTTCGCACCCGTGTGATCGTCTATGACGATCTCGCAAAGACACAGGTGCGCAGGATCGTTGAGGATTCGCAGTACGCCTCAAATGGCATTGCGGTCATCGGGGACTGGGGCGGCCCGCTGGGCATGGTCGTCTATATTGCAGCGCCGGAACCCGGACTCTGGGACGTCGAGGTCTTGAACCCCGAGGGGCTGGGCCTGATCGAATACTCGGCGACGACGTCGCTCCCGCGAGGCACCCTGAGTCTGGACGTGGTGGCCCAAAGCATTGACGCTTTCAACATCGACTACACCGCCATCGACCCCAACGGAGCCGGTGAACTCCGATTCTTCGCCGATGACGATCCGGGCGGCTACGATGGAATCATGATCGGCGATGTCAAGGTCGACGATGACAGCGGCCGGTTTGTCTGGGACGCCAGCGCCATCTCGCCTGGTCGGTACTGGATCTATGCCGTCTTGGAAGACGGGCCCGGCATTCCGGTGGCGGACTACGCATCGCAACCCGTCCGAGTGGGACTGCCGGTCGACCGCTCGATCACTGGCACATCGGGTGACGACCTGCTGTACGACGAGGGCGGCGACAACACGATCGACGGCGGCGCCGGCCTGGACACCGCGGTGTACAGCACCCGCCACGCGGCCTACACCGTGACCGCTGCCGGCGGTGGCTGGAGTGTGGGGGGTGCCGACGGCACCGACACCTTGACCAGCATCGAACGCCTGCAGTTCCTTGATGCCCACCTCGCCTTCGACACCGACGGCAACGCCGGCCAGGTCTACCGCCTGTACAAGGCCGCCTTCGCCCGCACCCCCGACCTGGGCGGCCTGGGGGGCTGGATCGCCGGTATGGACTCTGGCCTCTCCCTCAATCAGGTCGCCAACAGCTTCCTCGGCAGCGCCGAGTTTCAGAACCTGTACGGCGCCAGCTCCAGCAACGGCCAGTTCGTCACCGCACTGTATTTGAACGTCATGGGCCGCGCCCCCGATGCCGGGGGCTACGGCTACTGGGTCAACCAACTCGCCTCCAGCCTGCAAAGCCGTGCCCAGGTGCTGGTGGCTTTCTCCGAGTCCGGCGAGAACAGGAGCGCCACGGCCAGCCTGTCCGCCAACGGCATCCTGTACGCCAGCGCCGAGCAGGCCTCAGGGCCCGCACGCGGACAACTCTGGAGCGGCACCAGCGGTGCCGACACACTCATGGGCAGCGTGGGCGCCGATACCCTCGATGGAGGCGCAGGCAACGACAACATCAACGGGGGGGCCGGCATCGATATCAGCCTTTACGGCGGCAACCGCAGCACCCATACCGTGACCCGCACTGCCGATGGGCTGACGGTGTCGGGAGGTATGGATGGGAGCGACACGCTGGTGAACGTGGAGCGGCTGAAGTTTGCCGACATCGCGCTGGCGTTTGATCTTGACGGCAACGCCGGCCAGGTGTACCGGCTGTACCAGGCGGCATTCGATCGCACGCCCGACACCGCGGGGCTGTCGGACTGGCTGCGCGGCATGGATGCGGGGCTGGCGCTGACAAAGGTGGCCAGCGGTTTCATCGGAAGCGCGGAGTTCCAGGGGCTGTACGGTGTGAACCCCACCAACACGCAGTTCATCGATCTGCTGTACGCCAATGTGCTGAACCGGGCAGCCGATCAGGCCGGCTATGACTACTGGAGCCAGCAGATGAACGCGGGCATGACGCGCGAATTGGTGCTGATCGGCTTCTCGGAGTCGACGGAGAACCAGGCGGCGCTGTTGCCGGTGATTCAGGGCGGGATCGGTTATCTGGCTTGAGTCCGCTCAGAGCGAAAAGATCTTGCCCGGATTCATGATGTTCTTCGGGTCGAGCGCGCGCTTGATGGTGCGCATCATGTC
>JACSRS010000079.1 GCA_014879655.1 Burkholderiaceae bacterium | reverse complement strand
GACAACCATCACCAGCAGGCTGACCGCGGTCAGGCGGGCGATCCAGCGCAAGAAAACAGCTTTCATGGGTATTCCTCGATTCACAAAAATTTCCGACATCCGGTCGCGCCCGTTCAAGTCCATGGCGACGCATCACCCATCATCTAATCTCTGACAACCGCCACCGACACGGTTATGGCGCGGGTTTTTCGCCGGCCTTGGGCTCATCGTGCAGGGCAAGCGGTTCGACGCCGCCGGACATGTCGCGCACCAGCTTGCGAAACGGCGGCGACGCACGCAGCACGGTACCGGCTGCCATGCGAAGCCGGTCCACCGCCGGCGCTTCCAGAAACAGCGAAGTCGGCAGGTTCAGCAGAAATGCGCGTTCTTCTTCGTCGGGCAAGGCGTCAAAGCTGACGTTGATGATGGAAAAGTCGATATCGGGCAGTTGCGACGTCGCGGCCGCCACGCCCCCCAGGCGGCGCTGCTCCTGCTGGATCTTGCGCTCCAGTTGCCATTGCCGCACCACGTCTTCCAGCGCGTAGATCGCTTCCGCAGAAAACCGGTCGATCGGCACGCTCGACGACTGCATCAGCAACTCGAACGCTGAAGGCGGCGCTTCGCGTTTGTCGTAGCTGAAATCGTCGTTCGAACGGGCATTGACCACCACCACGGCAATCCGGCGCAGTGTCGAAAGGTGGATCATTTCGCGAAAGCGCTCACTCACGCTCAGCTCCTGCAGATCTCCGACAAAGGCATAAAGTGCCAGGTTGTCCACCAGCCCGCCGTCGACGAGGTGAATATAGGGGCGCTTTTGTCCGTCAGCATAGCGGGCCAGCTCCCGGGCACGCTGCTGCAGCCGCGTCTTCGGCCAGCTGTCGCTGTTGTCCTGCGCGATCAGCCAGTCGGGCGGCTGGTAGCCGCAGCGCCCGCCGTAGTTGTTCAGGGTGACCGGCGACATGATCACCGGCACCGCTGACGAAGCGGCGGCGGCCCGAGCCAGGCGCATCTGACTCAGGTCGGAACAGATCACGTCAAAGTTGTTCTGGGTGAACGACCATTCGGTACCCGTGGAAACGGCGGTCGCGCTCACGATCACCATCGGGCTGGGTTTGCCCGTCAGGTCACCGAACGTGGCGCCATGAAACAGGATTTCGTCGTAGTAGTTCTCAGCCAGTTCCGAGCGACCGAAGCCCGTTGACAGCGTGCTTGGCCAGTTCAGCGGGTTGAGCAGCCGTTTGATGAGCTCGGATTCGACATTGCGCTTCAGGAAATCGGTTTCGTAGCTCTCGAAGATGCGATCGCCATAGAGCCCGAAAGTCAGGGCCGTGAAGCTCCCGCCCGAAACGCCCGTGACCAGGTCCACCTGGTCGAGCATCGGGCGGACCGCGCCTGCCGGCCCCACCGGCGTGCGCTTGAGTTCTTCCAGCACACCATAAGAGAATGCCGCCGCGCGCGTGCCCCCACCGGAAAACACCAGTACCAGCAGGGTGTCCGGGTCGTTGCCCGGCAACGGCACCCGATTGGTCCAGCGGTACCCCGCGTTATCGCTCAATTTTTCAAGGGCCGGGTTGATGGGCCGGATCGCACAGCCGGTCAGCAGCGCTGACAGCAACACCAGCAACATCAGACGCTTTATCTCAGTCATCAGACAAACCCGCCCCGGTTCGGGGCGCTCGCAAGATCAGCTTCAGGAGTTTCGTCTCAGGCGCAGTAACAGGCGGACCACACCGCTGGAAGGAACGCCTTTCAACACGGCAGAATAGCAGACCCCGCATTGCACTTTCCCATGTCTCAACCCTCCACACCTCACGGCGAAGACAACACGCCGCAACCCTTCTCGCTGGCGCAGGGCGGGCCCTGCCACCGCCTGCTATGCCGGCTCCGGCTGTCCGACGAGAACCTGGGACTGCTGCGACGGCGCATAGCCTTTTTCACCCTGCTTTGCTGGCTGCCGCTGCTGCTCACCACGCTGGAAGGAACCCTGCTCGACAAGGGTTCGACCATCAATTTCCTGCAGGACCTGGAGGTCAACGCCCGCTTTCTGGTGTGCTTGCCGCTGCTGCTATGGGCGGAGCGCTTCATGCACCAGCACATGCGCTCGGTCACGCACGAGTTCGTCGAGTGCGAACTGGTGCCCGAACGCGCGCTGGCCCGCTTCCACCGGTGCGTGCAGTCGGTGCTGCAGTGGCGCGACAGCGCCTGGCCCGAACTGGTGATCGTGGCAGCGGTGTACGGCATCGGCGTGTTCGTCGTCTGGAATCATCTGCTGGCGCTGGATACGCCCACCTGGTACGCAAGGCCCGGGGCGGGCGGTCTGTCGTTCACGCTGGCGGGGCAGTGGTACAGCTATGTGAGCATTCCGGTGTTCCAGTTCTTTCTGTGCCGCTGGATCTGGCGATTGCTGATCTGGGCGCGCTTTCTCTGGCAGGTCTCTCGCATCCGCCTGAGTCTGATACCGACCCATCCGGACCGGGTCGGCGGGCTGGGCTTTCTGAACATCACCCTGCACGCATTCTTGCCGTTTGCGCTGGCCAGCGGTGCGCTGCTAGCGGGGCACCTGGCCGATGAAGTGCTGTTTCAGGGCGTGGCGCTGATGACGTTCAGGTTTGGCATCCTGCTGATGCTGGCGACGATGTTGGTCCTGCTGGTCGGGCCGTTTCTGTTCTTCGGGCAGCAGCTGTACCAGGCCCGGCGCGCCGGCATCCGGGAGTACGGGGTGCTGGCTCACAACTACACACGCAACTTCGAGGCCAAATGGCTGCGCAGCGGCGGGCGCCTGGACAAACCGTTTCTCGGCAGCGAAGACGTGCGGTCGCTGGCGGATCTGGGAAGCAGTGTTGACGTGGTCGACGGCATGCGTCTGATACCGGTGACCCGCGAATCAATCCTTCTGGTTATGCTGTCATCGATCGCGCCGCTGGCGCCGCTGCTGGCGTCTGCCATCCCGACCGATTCACTGATCGACCGGCTGGTCGGCCTGATGTTCTGACGCGCAGATGGCGATCCACTACAGATACTGAAAAAATAGCATCAAATCACGTATTGACGCTGGATAGAGCCAGAAATCCTGGTTTTTTGGTCGAAAACCGCCGGGGAGGGTCAACAAAGCGGGCGCCGCTTCGGCTCAGTTCAGATCGCCGTCCTTGAAATACTTGGTGCCCTTGACCGTCAACTCCAGTGCCAGTCCGTTGTCGGTCAGCTGATAGATCCAGACACCCGGCGATACCGACAGCGCACCCTGATAGGCCTCGCCCGAGCCTCTGACCGTCGCCGCTGCGGTGGCCTGGCCACCGATCTCCCATCCGCTGTTGACGAACCGGTTGAAAACAGCGGCCGTGTCGAACACCCAGATCACGCTGGTCTGCTTCGCACCGAAGCCCAGCCCGGCCTGCACTTCGACCATCTTCATGAAGATCTTCTTGCCACTTTTTCGGTCCACCGCGACGCCTTTGCCGCTGCCCCCGCCCGCGATGAAGATTTTCATGCCGAAATTGTTGAAGGTCGCGTAGCCAGCCGCCCCTTCGACAACCCGGCGGGCCATTGGCTGAACCGCGTAAAGTTTGTCCAAAGTCTGGCGCGACATATCCTCGGCTTCAGCGCGCGCACTCTGGATCTGCTGGGCCGTCATCGCCGCCTGCGCAGCACCCGGCAACAGCAGCCCCCAACTGAGCGCCAGCAACAGGTTCAAAAGGTGTTTTTGCATGAGCGTCTTTGAATAAATGATTGTTCGCGATCTTAAGCCTCAGGCACCAAGTCGCAACCGGTCAGCGCGTCGGTCCGATGTGACTCGTGATGGCATCTGCTGGCAGCATTTGCCCCCAACTGCCGAGCGGGGTTAGCATGGACAAGGATTGGCAATCGGCCGATCGGGACGAAAAAAGGGAATCCGCATGTCCTCAGACACCGACAAAGCATCTGGTCGATCTCGCCAACACCCGTTGCGCGCTGCTGCATTGGCTGCCGGTCTCGTTGCAAGCTTGCTTGGCAACGCAATCGCCCAGACCGCGACGCCGGGTGCCCCAGTCAGCGAGGCTTCGCTGAAAGCGGCGCAGTCGCTGGATCAGCTGGTCGCACCGATCGCCCTGTACCCGGACGACCTGATCGCCATCATCCTGCCCGCCTCGACCAATCCGTTGCAGGTGGTGCAGGCCGAGCGCTTCCTGCAGCGACGCAAGAGCGAACCCAATCTGGCCGTGAACGAGACCTGGGACGACTCCATCAAGGCGCTGCTGAACTACCCCGAGGTCGTCAAGAAGATGAGTGACGACCTTGACTGGACCTCGGCCTTGGGCAATGCCGTCTATACCGATCAGGGCGAGGTGCTGGCGGCAATCCAGGCTTTTCGCCGAATGACCGAATCCGCCGGCAACCTCAGGAGCGACGAACGGCAAGTGGTGGTCATCGAACAGGACGTGATCCGCATCGAACCCGCCAATCCGCAGGTGATCTACGTTCCGCAATACAACCCGGCAACCATCATCGTGCCCGGCGGCTACGCGTGGTGGGGCTACTGGCCGACACCCTATCCGGTCTATTACTACCCGTACGCGCCCGGAGCGGCCTTGGGCGTCGGACTGATCTGGGGTGCTGCACTCGGCGCCGCATGGGCAGGCGGGCGCTACGTGATGCACTACGGCGCCTGGGGGCGAAACTCCAACATCATCATCAACCGCCCGGGCGGCCCCGGTTACCGACCTGGCGGACCCGGCTACCGGCCAGGTGGTGGCAGCGACTGGCGGCCCAGTCGCCCGCCCGGCAGTCGGCCACCGCAAGTGGGCTATCCTGGCGGCGGCAGACCGCCCGGCGCCGGCGGACCCGGCAGACCCGGTGAGGGCGGCGGACCTCCCGGCGCCGGCGGACCCGGCAGGCCTGGAGACAGTGGCAGACCTCCTGGCACCGGCGGACCCGGCAGACCCGGTGAAGGCATCGGTGCACCGGGTGCCGGCGGTCCCACCCGGCCCGGCGGCATCGGCAGCGGTGTCACCCGGCCCGCTTTCGGCGATGCTTCGCGACCGGGGCAGGTGAACCGGCCAGCCAACCCCGGGGGGGCTTTTTCAGGCTACGGCTCAGGCCGCCAGACGCATCTCAACAGCCAGCGTGGGGCCAACAGCAGTGCCGGCTTCAGCCGTGGCGCGCCGCGCCAGGCAGCCACTCGCCCATCCGGGGGCGGCGGTGCGCGGGCCGGCGGTGGCGCTCGTGCTGGTGGCGGTGGCGGCGGTCGCCGGTAGGAGAACGGCATGAACCTCACAGTCCCTCCGGTCTTGAAGGCCTTCCCGATGCACACCATCCTCCGCCCGCTTGCACTGTTGCGCGGAGCCTTGCTCGTCTGCGCAATTGCCCTGTCGCTGCCCGCACTGGCTGCCGGTCAGGCACGCTATCCCACGCCGCAGGCCGCGGTTGAAGCACTGACAGCAGCACTGACGTCAGGCAAAGAAAGCGCCATTCTGGCGGTTCTGGGCGAGGAGCACCGTAACTTGATCGTCACCGGCAATCCGGCCGAGGATGCCGCCAGCATCGCGCTGATTGCGGCCGAACTGAAAAGGGTCTACTACCTGCACCCTTTGGCGCCCGACCGGCAACTGCTGCTGATCGGGCCGCAGGCCTGGCCGCTGCCCATTCCGCTGGTCCGACACGCCGAAGGCTGGCGGTTCGCCACCGAGGAAGGGGCTACCGAACTGCTGCACAGGCGAATCGGCGCCAATGAGCGCAACGCCATTTATGTGATGCGCACCTACATTGAAGCCCAACTGGATTACGCGTCGATCGATCGCAACGGTGACGGTGTGCGCGAATACGCCCGCCAGCTGCTGAGTACACCCGGCAAGCGGGACGGGCTTTATTGGCCCGCCGATCCCTCGGCGGAAGAACCCAGCCCCTTCGGCCCGCTGGTGGCGGAAAGTTCGGCAGGTGCATCGGCGCATGCCCAGGGTGTTCCGTATCAGGGTTACCACTTCAAGGTCCTGACGGCGCAGGGCAAGGACGCCCCTGCCGGCGCTTACAGTTACCTCATCAACGGCAAGATGCTGGCTGGTTTTGCGATGGTGGCCTGGCCGGCGGTGTGGGGTGAGACCGGCGTGATGAGCTTCCTCGTCAGCCGTGACGGCAAGGTCTTTGAAAAGGACCTCGGCCCGAATACCTCGGCCATTGGCGCGGCGATGCGTGTATTCAATCCGGATGCCGGGTGGAGGGAAGTTCAGCCCTGAATCCGACTGGTCCGCGCGTCACTGGCGGTCTTGCGGCCCGCAGCGCCTTTCATCCGGGATGTGCGCTGACGAATCCGTCCTGCGCGCGCCACAGCCGGTAGCGCACTTTGACCTCCGCCGGCACATAGACAACGATGGGCAACCGGCTGTTGTACCTCAGCAGCAGCGACTCTCCCCCGACAGTGACGAAGCGGTCCACCTTGGGCTGGGCCGGGTCCACGGCCATCAGCGTGCCGGCGAGTGGCCCCAGCTTGCGCAGCAGATACTGCGGATACCCCCAGCCGGCGACGGTTTCAGTCTCGATGACGCCGCCAAAAAAATACCGGTTACCGGCATCGACCCGGACCGTCTTGCCGACGATCAATTCCACCTTCAGCGCGGACTCGTCCGGCTGGGCTGGTAACCGGATCACAAAGCGCTGCATGCCCGCTGCCGCAGGCGCAAACGCCTTCATTGCGTCGGATTCACCGGCAGCACAAACACCGGCCGCAGAGAAGAGTACAGATGCGAAGATGGCGATCCCTGCGAACATCGTTTCAGTCCGTTTCATGAGTGATCCTGTCGTTGGTGGGTGTGCGTTTCGGCCCGGGTCTGGCGCGTCTCGATGCACCTGTCTCATGTTACGCGACGCGCTTCGTTTTGACGGCCGTCGGCGACGCTGCAACCTACAATCGGCGGTCATGCCCATGCTGCCGCCTCGCCACACCCTTGACCGACCGGCGATGGCCGCGTTGGCGGTTCTGCCATGCTGCGCTTAGGCAAAGTCCTGGGTCGCCTGGGCTGGATGGCGACAGTCGTCGCCATGGCTGCGATGGCGCTGTGGTGGTCGGCGACGCTGCTGATTGCCAGCGGGTGGCCCGATCCATGGCGGGTGGTGGCTGCCGTTGCCGTCGCCCTGGGCTATCTGGCGATCGCCGGGTTCATCGGCGCCGGTCGCCGGCGCTGGCAGGCGATGGCAGCGGCTGTCGTGATGCTGGCGCCGCTGATGGTCTGGTGGCATTCGCTGACGCCGTCCAACAACCGTGCCTGGCAACCCGATGTGGGCCGTCTCGCGCACGCCACCATCAACGGCGACCAGGTGACGGTGCACAACATCCGTGATTTCTCGTACACCAGCGAGTTCGACTACAAGCCGCACTGGATTGATCGGCGTTATGACCTCAATTCACTGATCGGGGTCGACCTGTTTGCGGTGTACTGGATGGGTCCGGACATCGCGCACATCTTTGTCAGCTTCGTCTTCAAGGATCAGGAGCCGCTGGCAATCTCGATCGAGGCGCGCAAGGAATTGAGTGAGAGCTATTCCACGGTAAATGGGCTTTTCAAGCAGTATGAGCTCGTCTACATCGTCGCCACCGAGCGGGACGTGGTGAAGCTGCGCACCAACTATCGCCACGATCCGCCCGAGGTGGTCTATCGCTACCGCATACACAGCCGGGATGGCCGTGAGCCGCGGGCTTTTTTTCTCGCTTATCTGGATCGAATCAATGCGCTGTATGCGCAACCCGAGTTCTACAACACGTTGACGACCAATTGCACCACCAGCATCTGGCTGCAGACCCTGGCCAATCCGGGTCACATTCCGTTCAGCTGGAAACTGCTGGCCAGTGGCCACGTGCCCGAGTACCTGTACGAACAGGGCCGGCTGGATACTCGCCTGCCGTATTCCCGATTGCAGGAACTGTCGCTCGTCAATCCGAAGGCCGTGCGCACTGGTGACAGCGGGGAATTTTCCACACTGATTCGCGCTGCTACGGAGCCGGATTCAACCCCATCCATCGACCCGACATCCGAAGGTCCGGCAAGATGACTTACCTCCCGTTCCAACCGACACGCATCCTCTTGCTGGCAGCGCTTTGTTGCGCTTCGTTCGTTGCCGTGGCGGCTTCCGGCAATTCCGCAGATGCCGCACTGCTTGTCCCCGGCCGCGATCGACCCAAAATCTGTCTGGTGCTTTCCGGGGGTGGCGCCCGGGGCGCTGCCCACGTCGGGGTGCTGAAAGTGCTGGAGGCCAACCGGATTCCGATCGACTGCATTGCCGGCACCAGCATGGGGGCGCTGGTGGGCGCCAGCTACGCCACCGGGATGTCGATCCCCGAAATGGAAGCCATCGTTGGCGAAATTTCTACCGAGCTGCTGTTCAAGGAAAATCCCCCGCGCGCCGAGCAGCCGATGCGCATCAAACGCGATGATTACGCCAATCTGTTCGGTCCCGACATTGGCGTCGTCGACAACTCGTTGCAATTACCCAAGGGCGTTGTCACAGGCATCCAGTTGGAAACCGTCCTGCGCCGACTGGCCAAGGTCAAGGGTTACCTGAACTTTGACGACCTTCCGATCCCGTTTCGCGCCATCGCGACCAACCTGGTCACGGGCAAGGAGGTTGTTTTCAGCAAGGGAGAAGTCGGCAACGTGATGCGGGCTAGCATGTCCGTTCCTGGCGCGATTGCACCCGCCGAATTTGATGGAATGCTGCTGGTCGATGGCATGCTGACCAGCAACCTGCCGGTTCAGACGGCCTTCGCCATGGGCGCAGACATCGTGATTGCGGTGAACGTGGGCACCCCGTTGCTTGGCCGCGACAAGCTCGTCTCCATCGTCGGCGTGATGGGGCAGATGCTCAGCATCCTGACCGAACAGAATGTGCAGGTCTCGCTGGCGGCGCTGCGCTCACAAGACATCCTGATCTCGCCCGAACTCGGTTCGTTTTCCACCGGTGACTTCGACAATCTTCCGAAGATCGTACCGCTGGGAGCGGCGGCTGCCGAAAAGGCTGTTCCACGCTTGGCGGCCCTCGCGTTGCCGCCCGAAGCCTACGCGAGCCTGCGCAAAAGCCAGTTGAGGACCATTGAGGCCGATCTTCGCCCTGTCGACGAGATTCGCTTTGTCGACCTCAAACGGGTCAACCCGGCGACCGCACGGTCCATCATGGAAACTCAGGAGGGTCAGCCGCTTGATCAGAACAAGCTTGATGGTGATATGCGGCGGCTCTACGGAAGCGGGGATTTTGAGCACGTCAACTACCGCCTGGTGGACGAAGGCACCAAGCGGGTGCTGACTGTCGACGCAGTCGAAAAGTCGTGGGGGCCAAACTATCTGCGCTTCGGCCTAGGGCTGTCCACCGACTTCCAGAATGAGGCCTACTACAACATCATGGCCCGCTACCGCCGGACCTGGCTGAATTCGCTTGGTGCTGAATGGCGCTCAACGATTCAACTTGGACGCACCAGCACGTTGTTCACGGAGTTCTACCAGCCGCTATCAGAAACCGGCGAGTATTTTGTTTCGCCCTACGTTGTGCTGAGCAGCACTTCGCCCAGTCTCTTCCAGGGAAACACCGAGGTTGCCCAGTACAACGTGGCGTCGGCCGCTGCCGGCGTTGACCTGGGTTTGAATTTCAAACGCTACGGTGTACTTCGTTTTGGCGCGCTGACTGGCGTGCTGAAACCCAGTCTCCAAATCGGTTCACCGCAGTACGTACCTACCGATAGTTCGTATGCCCAAGGCGCGTTGAACGCCAAGCTCACGCTTGACCAGATTGACAGCATCTTCTTCCCACGCTCGGGCTGGCGGGGCAGTGCGACGGCCTTCAATTCGATGACGTCGATGGGTGCATCGTCCAACTATCAACGATATGAGGCGGAGGGGACCGCTGCCGTTTCTTTCGGCGAGCACACGCTGAATTTCGGGTTCCATGTCGGCGGCAAGATCGGCTCGGACCCCTTGCCCGTGTATGACCAGTTCCAATGGGGTGGCTTTCTCAAGCAGTCTGGTTTCCAGACCGGCCAATTGCTGGGTGAGAGCGTTCAGTTCGGGCGGGTGATGTACTACCGAAGAATTTTCCGCGGCAGTCTGCTGGAAGGTGCATACGGCGGGATATCGCTGGAGGCCGGGAAGGTTGGGGAGCAGCCCATCCCTGGCGGCCCCACCGGATTGCAGAAGTCCGGAGCCATCTTCATCGGCGCAGACACACCGATTGGTCCTGCCTATCTGGGGTATGGCAGGGTTCTGAACGGACCGGGCAGCTTCTATTTCTATCTGGGGCGGCCGTTCTAACCCTGCTTGGTCGGTGGACATGGCCTGATGTTCCCTCCCCAAGCGATAACTGTGAGCCACCAACAGAAACGCCCACAAGAAGTGGGCGTTTCTGTTACGGCATAACTACCGTCTGATTTGGTTGCGCGAGCAAGATTTGAACTTGCGACCTTTGGGTTATGAGCCCAACGAGCTACCAGGCTGCTCCATCGCGCGGTAAGAGGTAAATTATAGCACTTATGCAGCGCTGTTGTCTGCGGTCACAGGCTCTGCTGCCACCGCCGCGCGGTCAACCAGTTCAACCAGTGCCATTGGCGCGTTGTCGCCAACACGGAAACCCATCTTCAGAATGCGGGTGTAGCCGCCCGGACGGGTCTTGAACCTCGGGCCAAGATCGTTGAACAGCTTGGTGACCATGTCCCGATCGCGAAGACGGTCAAAGGCCAGACGGCGATTGGCCACGGTTGGCACTTTGGCCAGCGTGATCATGGGCTCCACCACACGGCGCAATTCCTTGGCCTTGGGCAGAGTCGTTTTGATGACCTCGTGTTGCAGCAGCGAGTTCATCATGTTGCGAAGCATCGCCTGGCGGTGCTCGCTGGTGCGATTCAGTTTACGCAGTCCGTGTCCGTGACGCATGGTGCAGTCCTTTCATTTCATTTGTTGTTGAAACGGGTGGCCGTGTCAGGTACCCCCCGCTGCGAGACCCCATCCTTGCGGAAAGGCCCCGACTTCTTTGCGCCTCAGCGCTTGTCCAGCCCGGCTGGCGGCCAGCTCTCCAGCTTCATGCCCAGCGTCAGGCCGCGCGAAGC
>JACSRS010000061.1 GCA_014879655.1 Burkholderiaceae bacterium | reverse complement strand
AAGGCGGCGCTGCTGACCTTTGGCGGCGCCTACGCGGTGCTGCCCTATGTCTATCAGGGCGCGGTGGAGACGCACCAGTGGCTGTCACCGCTGCAGATGATCGACGGGCTCGCGCTGGGCGAGACCACGCCCGGCCCGCTGATCATGGTGGTGGCCTACGTGGGCTTTGTCGGCGGCTGGCTCAAGGCGGTGCTCGGGCCCGACACGCTGTTTCTGGGCGGCGCGCTGGCTGCGACCGTGGTCACGTTCTTCACCTTTCTGCCGTCGTTCGTCTTCATCCTGGCCGGCGGCCCCCTGGTCGAGGCCACGCACGGCCGCATCGGCTTCACCGCGCCGCTGACCGCCATCACCGCCGCCGTGGTCGGCGTAATCCTGAATCTGGCGCTGTTCTTCGCCTGGCATGTGTGGTGGCCCGGCGGCTGGGACGGGCATTTCGACTGTGCCGCCGCGGCGATCAGCGCACTGGCCCTGCTGGCGCTGTTCCGCTTCAAGGTGGGCGTGATGACGGTGCTGGCCGTCAGCGCGCTGGCCGGCTGGCTGCTGCGGCTGATGGCCCCTGTTTGACGGAAAATCTCCCCCGCATTTCGCACCCATTTGGGCTGGCGCGAATGAAACTGGTTTCATAGAATGCCGCATGAACACTGAGATCCGACAGGTCGCCGACCGCACCGCGCAGGACGGCCGCGCCACCATTTCCGACGTGGCGCGCAAGGCCGGTGTCTCCAAAGCCACGGTTTCGCGCTTCCTGAATCATCGCGACACCCTGCTCACCCCCGAGATCGCCGCCCGCGTCGAAGCGGCTGTCACCGAACTGGGCTATGCGCCCCGCCCGATGGCGCAGGCGCTCAAGCGCGGGCGATCGCGCCTGATCGGGCTGGTGGTGGCCGACGTGACCAACCCGTTCTCGGTGGCGGTGTTGCGCGGCGCCGAAAAAGCCTGCCAGGACGCCGGCTACCTGGTGATGCTGTTCAACCTGGGCAATGCGGCCGACCGGGAACGGGTGGCCATCGAGACGCTGGCCTCCTACCAGGTCGAAGGCTTCATCCTGAACACACCGGGCGTCGACCCGGCCGCCGCCCAGGAGCTGGCCCGCCACGGCAAACCCGCGGTGCTGGTGGACCGGCAGCACGAAGCCATGCGCTCGGACTTTCTGTCGCTGGACAACGCCAGTGCGGTGAACCTGGCGGTGGAACACCTGGCCGCCAATGGCTACCGCGAGCTGATGTACCTCACGGCGCCGGTAGCCGGCGTCAGTTCCCGGCTGGAGCGTCAGGCGGCCTTCGAGTGGAAGTGCGCTTCAGCGGGCCTGGCCTGCCAGGCGTACGAGTTCGTCGATGGCGGCGAGGCCGGTCTGGCACAGGCGCTGCGCGCCCTTGAGCAACGAGCAGGCACCGGCAGGGCGGCCGTGCTGGCCGGCAACGCGCTCATCACGCTGCGCGCCGTTTCGGCCTTTGCCCAGCTCGGCTGGCAACCCGGCCGCGAGATGGGTCTGATGGGCTTTGACGAAACCGACTGGGCGCCGCTGGTGGGCCCTGGCCTGACCACCATCGCCCAGCCAACCGACGACCTGGGCCGCCTGGCAGCGGCCTGCCTGCTTGAACGCCTGCAAGGGCTGGACGCCCCGCCGCGCAAGATCCTGCTGCCCGGCAAGCTGGTGGTGCGTGCATCGTCACGACGCGCCGATCCGGCGCCCTGAACCCGCTTGACCTGAATCTTCCGGCAACCCCAGGGTAAATACTGATGCGGATCTGAAACCGGTTTCTTATCATTGAAACCGGTTACAGAAAACCTTGATCCGTTACACCCTTGAACTACAGTTTCCAATTCGCAGACGTCTTTGCCGCCTGGCCCCTGCTGCTCAAAGGCACCTGGATCACCATCCAGCTGTCGCTGACGGCCACGGTGCTGGGCCTGGCCGTGGCAGTTCTTTGCGCCTGGGGCAAGACCAGCGGCCCGGTTGCGCTGAAATGGCTGATCGGCGCCTACATCGAGCTGATCCGCAACACGCCGTTTCTGGTCCAGCTGTTCTTCTTTTTCTTCGCGTTGCCGGCCATCGGGCTGCGCTGGTCGCCCTACACCGCCGCGCTGGTGGCCATGGTGGTGAACCTGGGTGCGTATGCAGCCGAAATCATCCGGGCGGGCATCGAGTCCATTCCCAAAGGCCAGATCGAGGCGGGCCTCGCCCTGAGCCTGAAGCCCTGGCAGGTTTTTCTGCTGATCGTGCTCAAGCCCGCCCTGCGCGCCATCTTTCCGGCGCTGGCCGGCCAGTTCATCCTGCTGATGCTCAGCTCGGCCGTGGTGTCGGTGATTTCGGCCGACGACCTGACCTCGGTAGCGGCCAACCTGCAATCGCAGACCTTCCGCAGCTTTGAGATCTATATCGTCGTCACGCTGATCTATCTGGCGCTGGCGATGGCCTTCTCGGGGCTGTTCCGTCTGCTGCAGCAACGGTTTCTTTCCTATCCGGACCGCCGCTGATGCGCACCTTCGGATTCAACGATATCTGGTTCATCGTCCAGGCCGCGCAATGGACGCTGGCGCTGTCGCTGATCGCCTTCACCGGCGGCACCATCGGCGGGCTGATCCTGGCGCTGGCGCGCACCTCCGCCAACGTCGTGGCGCAGCGGCTGGCCACCGGTTTCATCCAGGTCTTCCAGGGCACGCCGCTGCTGATGCAGCTGTTCCTGATCTTCTTCGGCGCCCCGGTGCTGGGTTTCGAGATCAGCCCCTGGATCGCCGCCGGCATCGCGCTGACGCTCAACACCAGCGCCTTCCTCGGCGAAATCTGGCGCGGCTGCATCCAGGCCATTCCGCGCGGCCAGTGGGAAGCCGCCGAGGCGCTGGGCCTGCACTACTTCGCCCGCATGCGCCACGTGGTGCTGCCGCAGGCGTTCAAGATCGCGCTGCCGCCCACCGTGGGCTACATGGTGCAGGTCATCAAGGGCACCTCGCTGGCCGCCATCATCGGCTTCACCGAGATCACCCGCGCCGGACAGATCATCAACAACGCCACCTTCGAGCCGCTGCTGGTCTTCAGCGTTGTCGGCGCCCTGTATTTCGCGCTGTGCTGGCCGCTGTCGGTGTGGGCCTCCCGCATCGAGCGCCGCCAGGCCCTGGCACTGGCCCGCTGAACGCTGCTGCCGCACCGGATACACCCCTTTTCCCTCACCCCTTCACTCACCCACCGGAGACCTCACCATGACCGCTTTCACCCGCCGCCGCCTGCTGGGCACCACCGCCGCCATCACCCTCGCTGCCAGCACGCTGCTGGCCACCTTTTCGCCGGCCGCCTCTGCGCAGTCGATGGAAGAGATCAAGAAGAAGGGCACGCTGACAGTGGGCCTGCTGGTGGACTTCCCGCCCTACGGCACCGTGGACGCGCAGAACCAGCCCGACGGCTACGACGCCGACGTCGCCCGCCTGCTCGCCAAGGACTGGGGCGTGAAGCTCAACCTGGTGCCGGTGACCGGCCCCAACCGCATTCCGTTCCTGCTGACCAACAAGGTTGACCTGCTGGTCGCTTCGCTGGCCGTGACGCCCGAGCGCGCCAGGCAGGTGCAGTTCTCCAGCCCCTATTCGGCTGCCACCATCGTGCTGTACGGCGACAAGAAGAAGACCATCAAGGCACCGACTGACCTGAAGGGCGTGCGCATCGCCGTGGCCCGCGCCAGCACGCAGGACACCGCGCTCACCGCCATCGCCCCCGAAGGCACCGAGATCCGCCGCTTTGACGACGACGCATCGGCCATGCAGGCGCTGATGTCGGGGCAAGTCGATGCGATTGGCTGCTCCACCACCGTGGCCGCGCAGATTGCCAGGCGTTCGGGCGACGCCTTTGAAAACAAGTTTGTGCTGCGCCAGCAGCTGATGGCCGTGGCCATGCGCCCGGGCCAGCCGGAACTGCTGAAGTCGGTGAACGAATTCGTTGCCAAGAACACCGCCAACGGCGAGCTGAACAAGCTGTACCGCAAGTGGCTGCAGGCGGACCTGCCTGCGATGCCGGCCAACTGAAGCGCCACCGATCCTTCACTTTCCCGCCAACGCAGCAGGCCCCATGAGCTCACCGCCGATCATCCAGATTCAGAACGTCAACAAATGGTTTGGCAAGTTCCAGGTGTTGACCGACGTCAATCTAGATGTGACGGCCGGTGAGCGCATCGTGATCTGCGGGCCCTCCGGGTCGGGCAAATCAACGCTGATCCGCTGCATCAACCACCTGGAAACGGTGCAAAAGGGCCGCATCACCGTCGATGGCATCGAGCTGACCGGCCACCAGAGCCGCAACATCGACGCGGTGCGCCGGGAGGTGGGCATGGTGTTCCAGCAGTTCAACCTGTTTCCGCACATGACCGTGCTGGAAAACTGCATGCTGGCGCCGATGCAGGCGCGCAAGGTGCCCAAGGCGCAGGCGAAGGAAACAGCGATGAAGTACCTGGAGCGGGTGCGCATTCCCGACCAGGCCCTGAAGTACCCGAGCCAGCTCTCTGGCGGGCAGCAGCAGCGCGTGGCCATTGCGCGCGCGCTGTGCATGAACCCGAAGGTCATGCTGTTCGACGAGCCCACCTCGGCACTCGACCCCGAAATGGTCAAGGAAGTGCTGGACACCATGATCAGCCTGGCCGAAGACGGCATGACCATGCTGTGTGTCACCCACGAGATGGGCTTTGCCCGCAGCGTGGCCGACCGCGTGATCTTCATGGCCGATGGCCGCATCCTGGAAGAAGCGCCTCCACAGGACTTCTTCAGCAACCCCGAACACCCCAAGTTGCGCACCTTTCTGGGCCAGATCCTGACCTCGCACGGCCAGGCGGCCCACGCCTGAGCCTGCGCGCCGCCCCCACTCTGCAATCTATCCCCGCCATGTCTCTGGACGTCGTCACATTGGGCGAAGCGATGATGTTGCTCATCGCCGATCGCCCCGGGCCGCTTGAAGCGGCGGAATCTTTCACCAAACGCACAGCCGGCGCCGAAACCAATGTGGCCATCGGGCTGGCGCGGCTGGGCCTGCGCGTGGGCTGGGTGAGCCGGCTCGGCACCGATTCGATGGCCCACTACCTGCTGGCGTCCATGCTGGCCGAGAACATCGACTGCTCCCACGTGGTGCAGGACCCGGCCCAGCGCACCGGCTTCATGCTCAAGGGCCGGGTGCAAGGCGGCGGCGACCCGCCGGTGGAATACCACCGGCGCGGTTCGGCCGCGAGCCTGATGCAGCCACAAGACCTTGACGACCCCTGGCTGACCAGCGCGCGCCACCTGCATGCCACCGGCGTCTTCCCGGCCCTGTCAGACAACAGCAACCGCACGGCCTGGCGCAGCATGACGCTGATGCGCGATGCGGGCCGGACGATCTCGTTTGACCCCAACCTGCGCCACAGCCTGTGGCCGTCGGCCGAGCGCATGCGCGACGAGCTCAACGACCTGGCCACACTGGCCGACTGGGTGCTGCCCGGCATCGAGGAAGGCCGCTTTCTGACAGGCCGCGACTCACCCGAAGCCATTGCGGCTTTCTACCGCGACCGCGGCGCGAAGGTTGTGGCCGTCAAGCTCGGCGCTGAAGGCGCCTACTACAGCAGCGACGCCGCCACCGGCTACGTGCCCGGCTTTTCGGTGGGCGAGGTTGTCGATACCGTCGGCGCCGGCGACGCCTTTGCCAGCGGCGTCATCAGTGCCCTGCTCGAAGGCCTGAGCCTGCCCGACGCCGTGCGCCGCGGCGCCTGGTGCGGCGCCCGCGCCGTGCAGGTGCTGGGCGACACCGAAGGCCTGCCCACCCGCGAGCAGCTGCTGCAGGCCCGGGATCTGCTGCTGCCGGTTGCAGCCTGACAACTTCGCTATTGATAGCAATATTCGACCATTAGACGCTGGCTTGATGCCAATATGGCATCAAATTCAGGTAAAAATGGCCACAGGGTCCCCCGAAATCTGCGGGCCCCGGCGCGCGGCTCAGCCGCCTGACGCCGCGCCGTCCAGCGGCCCCAGCATCTGCCCCGGATCGACCCAGGTGTCGAACTGCTCACCCGTCACCGCACCCAGCGCCAGTGCCGCGTCGCGCAAGGTGCTGCCGGTGGCGTGGGCGTGCTTGGCCACGGCGGCGGCCCGCGCATAGCCGATGTGCGGCGCCAGCGCGGTGACCAGCATCAGCGAACGGTTGAGCAGCTCGTCCACCCGGTCCACGTTGACCTGCAGGCCGGCCACACAATGCGCGGCAAAGCTGTTCATCGCGTCCGACAGCAGGCGCAGGCTGTCCAGCGTGTTCAGCGCAATCAGCGGCTTGTAGACGTTCAGCTCGAACTGCCCCTGGCTGGCCGCAAAGCCGATCGCGGCGTCATGGCCCATGACCTGCGCGCAGACCATGCACAGCGCCTCGACCTGCGTCGGGTTCACTTTGCCCGGCATGATGGAACTGCCAGGTTCGTTCTCCGGCAACTGCAGCTCGCCCAGACCGGCGCGCGGGCCGCTGCCCATCAGCCGGATGTCGTTGCCGATCTTGATCAGCGCAATCGCCAGCCCCTTGAGTGCACCGTGCAAGGCCACCAGCGCCTCGTGTCCGGCCATCGCCGCAAACAGGTTGTCGGCCTGCACCAGCGGCAGGTCGAACCGCTGCGCCAGCGTCGCCGCGACCATCTGGCCAAACTGTGGATGGGTGTTGAGCCCGGTGCCCACCGCCGTGCCGCCCACCGCCAGCGCGTACACCGTGTCCAGCGCGTTTTCGAGATGGTTGCGGCACAGGTCCAGCTGCGCCACATAGCCGCCGAACTCCTGCCCCAGCGTGACCGGCGTGGCGTCCTGGAGGTGCGTGCGGCCGATCTTCACCACCGCCGACCACGACCGGGCCTTGGCTGCCAGCGCGTTGCGCAGCCCCTGCAACGCCGGCCAGAGCGCCTCGCGCATCTGCATCGCCACGGCCAGGTGCATGGCCGACGGGAAAATGTCGTTGGACGACTGCCCCAGATTGACGTGGTCGTGGGCGCTGACCGTCACGCCGTCACCCACCTCGCCGCCCTCCCCGGCAGCCTGAATCGCCAGCGCCCGCGTTGCCAGCGCCGCCACCACTTCGTTCACGTTCATGTGGCTCTGCGTGCCTGACCCGGTCTGCCAGACCGACAGCGGAAACTGATCATCAAAATCGCCCTTGGCCACCCGCCAGGCCGCGTCGGCAATGACCTGGGCGCGCCCGGAATCCAGCAGACCCAGTTCGCCGTTGACCTGCGCCGCCGCCCATTTGAAGCAGGCGATTGCATGGATCACCGCCGCCGGCATGCGCTGCTCGCCGATGGCAAAGAACTGCAGGCTGCGCGCCGTCTGCGCCCCCCACAGCGCCTGCGCCGGCACCTCGATGGCGCCAAAGCTGTCGGTTTCGGTGCGGGTGGCGTTCATGGTGAGTTTCCTTGCTGAAAAACGGGTAGCGACCGGAAGACCGGCGACTAGGCGCTCAAATCAAAGTACGCCTCTTCCAGATAACGGTTTGGCCCGAATGCCGCCGTGCGGGCTGCGGCTTCTGCGGCCTGCCAGCTTTCGAGCACTTCGCGTTCGGCGTCGGTCAGGGCGGCCGGGTCGGGGCTGTCGCCATAGGCGGCGTAGAGGCGCTGGACGGCTGCCCAGACGGGCGCGACCAGGCCGGCGTCGCCCAGTGCGGCTTCCAGTGCCTGGCGGTAGCGCTTTTCAGCGGCGGCGCGGTCGGTGTCGGAAACGGCTTCGGCGCTGACGAGTTTCAGGGTGTAGCTCATGATGGCTGGTCAACTTCGGTCGGGTCGAATCACTGCAGGGCGCGTGCAGCCGCTGCCGTGCAGTCAGTGCCGGTCGTCGCTATTGGCCCGACGCAGGTCGTCGATCGCCGGCACGAGGGCCAGCACGGCAAGCAGCACCGCCAGCGGCACGGTGAAAGCGTACCCCAGATGCTTGAAGCCGATCGCGCCGACGATGCCGCCGGCGAGGAACGAGAACAGCAGGCCGCACAGCACGACGATGCGGTCGCGATCAGCCAGCACGGGCGCCGGGGCCTGCGGGTCGCGGTTCAGGTAGATCAGCTTTCCCAGTTCGATGCCCAGGTCGGTCACGATGCCGGTCATGTGGGTGGTACGGATCACGGCGTTGGAAAGCTTGGTCACCACGGCGTTCTGCAGCCCCATGATGAAGCAGAGCAGCACGACGGTGAAAGGCACCAGCAGACCCTCGAAACGCGAAAGCTTCGCCCCCATCAGACCGAAAAGCAGGATCAGCAAAGCCTCCAGCAGCAGCGGCAGCGCGTATTCGCTGGCCATCTGCTTGCGCCGGGCGAAGTTCACCATCACGGCGCAGCAAATGGCGCCTAGCAGGAACGACAGCACGGCAACCGCTGCGTCCAGCACCAGATCGAGTTGCCCGAGTGCGAAGTTGTCGGCCAGCGACGACACCATGCCGGTGACGTGCGAGGTGTATTGCGCAACGGCCAGAAAGCCGCCCGCGTTGATCGCGCCCGCGACAAAGGCCAGCGCAAAACCGAGTTCGCGGTTGGATTTGACCGTGCGATGCCTGCCGACCAGATAGCGGGCGTAATCGGCGGGCATCGGACCGGCGTCGGTTGGTGGGGATCAGGCGCCGGTGTCCGCCCGCAGCGCTGCGCGCAGGCCCACGCCGATTTCCGGCCGCTCGGCGAACGGGTCCATCGGGTTTTTCTGCTCGACGATGCAGTTCATGCGGTCGCGCACATTGCCCAGCGCCTTGGGGTGGCTGTAGATGTAGAACTGGTCGGCGCCGATGGCGTCGAACACCAGTTGCGCCACCTGCGCGGCGGTGATCTTGCCGCTGCCCACGGCCTTGTCGCTCATGGCCTGGCCGATCAGCTGGCTGCGGGTGGGCTTTTCAGACGCCATGCCTTCGGGGCGGTTGCGGTGGCTCTGGCTGATGCCGGTGGGCACGAAGTACGGGCACAGCACGCTGGCGTGGACCTGGTCGGTGACCAGCTTCAGGTCCTGGTACAGCGTTTCAGACAGGCTGACGACGGCGTGTTTGCTGACGTTGTAGATGCCCATGTTCGGCGGCGTCAGCAGGCCGGCCATGCTGGCGGTGTTGACGATGTGGCCCTGATAGCCGGGGTCTTTGGCGGCGGCTTCCAGCATCATCGGTGTGAACAGGCGCACGCCGTGCACCACGCCCCAGACGTTGACGCCCAGCACCCATTCCCAGTCCTTGACCGAGTTCTCCCACACCAGTCCGCCGGAGCCGACGCCAGCGTTGTTGAAGACGAAGTGCGGCGCGCCGAACCGGGCCTTCACATCGGCGGCGAGCGCTTCCATCTGGCCGGCGTCGGACACATCGACCTTGCGCGCCAGCACCTGGGCGCCGGCGGCCTGCATTTCGGCAGCGGCTTTGTCGAGCGCGTCTTGCTGCACATCGACCAGCACCAGGTTCATGCCCAGGCGGGCGCCAATGCGCGCGCATTCGAGGCCGAAGCCGGAGCCGGCGCCGGTGAGTACGGCGGTTTTACCTTTGAAGTCGCTGATCATGCTGCTGCCTTTTTCAAAATGAACCCGGTACGGGGAAAGTGGACATAAACGGTGCCGGCGCGCGGATCGGTGCGACGCAGCGTGTAGTGGGTGCGGGTGGCGGCGACCAGTTCGCCTTCGGTCGGCTCCAGGCCGAACGCTTCGGCCGTGATGCTGACGGCGCTGCCCAGCGGGATGCCATGGTCGTCCTGAAAGCTGTGGCCATGCAGCAGCGACTGGCTGCCGCCGGAGGCCGCGCAGACGGCAATCGCTTCTTCAGAACTCATTTTGGTGAAGCTGCCCTGACCGATCGCGGCCATGCGGTCCATCCAGGCCAGCACGGCGGGCGTGGCGTCCAGGATGTTGGCCATCACCGGTGTTCGGGTGCGGGTGAACCACAAAGGGTGGTAGGCGGAAAAATCGGCCACGCAAGGTGCATCACCCAGCAGGAAGGGATGCTCGTCGAGCATGTGCGACAGGCGCCGCAGGTAGCTCTTGTAGGCGCCGGCCGCGTCGCCGACCGGCATGCGCGGCATGCCCGCGCGCATTTTGGCGCGGTCTTCGCCAAACACCCTGGCGATTTCGCCCCATTGTTCGATGGGCGCGTCCGGGCTGCCGCCGAACATCTGCGCCGCGCCTTTGGGCGAGAAGTTCCAGGCCATGGCGGCCCAGAACAGTTTTTCATCGGCCCACTGCGCGACGATGCGCGACAGGCCCTTGAGTCCGGCGGGGAACAGCGCCGGCTCGGGCTGCACGTGTTCCAGCACTTCGCAGATCAGTGCGGTATCGCAATAGATGTCGGAGCCCACCTGCAGGAACGGCGTCCTGCGGTAGCCGCCGGTCAGCGCCAGCACGTCGGGCTTGGGCATGATTTGCGGCACGATGACCGACTTCCAGGCCAGCTTCTTGTAGCCCATGATGAGCCGGATCTTTTCCGAAAACGGCGAGGTCGGGTAATGGTGAAGAATCAGTTCGGTCATGGTGTCTCATGTGGGTTGTTTTAGTGGGCGACCCGGCTCGGCCCAGCGGCAAGCGGGCCGGGTCAAGCGGGCATGGCGCGCTGGATGATCGCGTCAAAGTCGGTGCCGGCGCTCAGGGTGCCAAAGCTCAGGCCCCAGTTGCCGTCCAGCCTGGATTCACAGAATGCATTGAAAACAGCGGGCGGTGCGGTCTGCGCCAGCAGCGCCGCCTGCACGGTCAGCGCCACGTCCTGCGCGAGCCGGCGCGCTTCCACCTCGGTGGCCATCTGCTCGACGCGCAGCGGCAACTGCGCGGCCATGCGGTCGAGCGCCGGGTGGCGGCCCAAGGCGGGCGCGAGTTCCTGCGCCAGCGCCGCAGCCGCGTCGGCCTTGCGCAGCGCCCGCAGCAGGTCGATGGCCATGATGTTGCCGGCGCCCTCCCAGATGGAATTGAGCGGCATCTCGCGGTAAATGCGCGCCATGATGCCTTCGCCGCCCTCTTCCACGTAGCCGTTGCCGCCCAGGCATTCCATCGCTTCCTGCGCAAAGGCGCTGCCGCGTTTGCAGATCCAGTACTTGGCGATCGGCGTGATCAGCCGGCTGATGGCGCGCTCGTGCGGATCGACCGGGTGGTCAAAACTGCGCGCGAGCCGCATCGACAGCGCGGTGGCGGCTTCGCTCTCCAGCGCCAGGTCGGCCAGCACGTTGCGCATCAGCGGTTGCTCGAT
>JACSRS010000154.1 GCA_014879655.1 Burkholderiaceae bacterium | reverse complement strand
CACCGCGCAGCCCTTGTAGTCGATGCCGTACTCGGTGTTGTCGTAGCCGATGCGCTTGATGGTGTCGCGCGCCACCTGGATGTAGTCCACATGCGCGTTGGTGGTCACTTCGCCGGCCAGCACCACCAGACCGGTGTTGGTCAGCGTTTCGGCGGCCACGCGAGAGCGCGGGTCCTGCTGGAAGATGGCATCCAGAATCGCGTCGGAGATCTGGTCGGCCACCTTGTCGGGGTGGCCTTCAGAGACCGATTCGGACGTGAAGAGAAAGTCGTTCGCCATTTGAATAAACTCCTGTGTTGGCCTGGGGCGTGCGGTTGGATGCGCTGCCTGGGGCCCTGGAGCTTCGGCGAACGCTTTAGCAGTTTTGATTTACGTCGCCCTGCAAGTTGCTCATTTAACTCGGCGACCCGCATATTTTAACAAGCTGTCGATGGCCTTCCTGTTCAAGTTGCTTTCCCGTTTTCCACTGTGGCTGTTGCATGGCATCGGCGCAGCGCTGGGGTGGCTGACCTATCTGCTCTCGCCCACCTACCGGCGCCGCATTCGCGAAAACACGTTGCAGGCGGGCTTTGGGCTCGCCGAGGTGCGTGCGTCCATCGGTCACGCAGGGCGGATGGCGCTGGAGTTGCCGCGCGTCTGGCTGGGCGAACTGCCGCCGGTGACCTGGGAAGGTGCCGGGCGCATCGACGCAGCGATGGCGCGTGGCAAAGGTCTGATTTTCCTGACCCCGCATCTGGGTTGCTTCGAATGCACGGCGCAAGGCTACGCGCGGCGTTTCGGGCCGATCTACGGCGCGCTGATGGTGCTGTTCCGCCCGTCGCGCCAGCCGATGCTGTCGGAGCTGGTGCTCGAATCGCGCAAGCGCCAGGGGCTGGAGGTGGCGCCGACCACGCCTGCCGGTGTGCGCCTGCTGATGCGCACCTTGCGACAGGGGCGGGCGATTGGCGTGCTGCCCGATCAGGTGCCGCCGGATGGCATGGGCGTCTGGGCGCCGTTTTTTGGCAAACCGGCCTACACGATGACGCTGGCGGTGCGACTGGCGCAGCAGACCGGCGCGACCATCTTGCTGGTCTGGGGTGAGCGATTGCCTTGGGGCCGGGGCTTCACGATCCACGTGCGCGAGCTCGATGCCGCGCTGCCGGACGACCTGACCCAGGCCGTCACGGCGGTCAATGTCGCGATGGAGCAGCTGATCCGCCAGTGCCCGCAGCAGTATCTGTGGGGATATGGCCGCTACAAGCAGCCCCGGGCCATTGCCGGCCACTGAGAGGAAACTGATGACCCATCCTGCAATCATTTTCATGCGGCTGATGGCGCCACTGCCGCTGTCCTGGCTGCGGGCGCTGGGCGCGCTGGCCGGGCGGGTGCTCTACGTGCTGGCGGCGCCACGCCGCAAGGTGGTGCTGACCAATCTGGCGCTGTGTTTTCCGGATCGCAGCGAGGCCGAAAGGGAACAGATGGCCCGGAAGTCGGTCATCCTGTTCTGCCAGTCCTGGCTGGATCGCGCCTGGCTGTGGGAGGGCGATCCATCGGTGGTGCGTTCACGCCTGCGCGTGGTTGGCGCCGTGCACGAGCTGGAAGGGCGGACGCCCACCATTCTGTTTGCGCCGCATTTCTACGGACTCGATGCTGGCGGCACCGCGCTGACACAAATGCTCGATCGGCCTTTCACCAGCATTTACACACCGCAACCCAACCCCAAAATTGACGCCTGGATCAAGGACGGGAGGCGCCGTTTTGGCAAGGTGAGGCTGTTCTACCGGGCCGATGGCGTGAAGGCGATCGCGTCATCATTGCGCGAAGGCGAGTTGCTGTACCTGCTGCCGGACATGAATTTCGGCCCGCAGGAGTCGATATTTGTGCCGTTCTACGGCGTGCAGGCCGCGACGGTTCCGTCGCTGTCGCGCTTCGCCAAGCTGGGACGCGCCAAGGTGGTGCCGGTGACGATCCGGCTGACGCCGGAGGGCTACGACGTCCAGGTGCATCCGGCGTGGCAGGACTTTCCCACTGATGACGTCGAGGCCGACACCGCCCGCATGAACCGCGAATTGCAAGGCTACATCGACTCCATGCCCGAGCAGTACTACTGGGTGCACCGCCGCTTCAAGACGCGCCCGCCCGGCGAGCCGCTGATCTACACGCGCTGAGGCTCATGTCCCATCCCGGGGGAACAGACCGGCGCTGGCTGGCACCCGCCGGCGGCGGAGGACCCCCTGCGGCGTTTTTTGAAGAAGTTTCGGTGTTTTTGGGCAGCAGCCAGCGTAAAATCGTCGATTTATGCTACTGAATCAGGAGTTGTCTGCCGTGTGGCGAACCGGCCGAACGGGTCAGGCTCTGCCTGCCAGAAAATCCTGCAACATCCCCGCGACCTTGCCGGGCTGCTCGTGCACCACCCAATGCGTCGCGTCGGCAATGCGGTGCAGTGTCAGGTCGCCAATCCAGTCGTCCAGCCCGTCGATCAGTTCGGGCGGCAAAGCGGCGTCCTGCATGGCCCAGATCACCAGCGTCGGCAGGTCCACCGTCAGCATCTCGCGTGGCAGCGTCAGGCCGGCAGCGGCCGGGTCGTCAGGGCGCGGCGGGCGCAGCGGCGAAGCGCGGTAGTAGTTCAGGCCGCCGGTCAGACCGGCGCCGGGCGACGAGCCCGGCTGTCCGCGCCAGACCGCACGGTATTGCTCGCGTACCGCATCGGTCATCCACGCGCCCGGGGGTGAGGCCGGTCGCCGCGGGTCGGGCGCCTGGGCGTCGTCCAGCTGGATGTCGGCAAAAAAGGGCCACAGGCGCCTGAAATCGTCCTCGGCCAGCAATTGCTCGGCATCCGGGCGTAAAAAAAAGTTCATGTAGGCACTGGCCGCCTGCTGGCGCGGGTTGTGCTGCAATTCGCGCAAAAAGGCGCCCGGGTGGGGGGAATTGACGATCGCCAGCTTGCGCATCAGCTGCGGCTGCTGGTTGGCCAGGTTCCAGGCCAGCGCGCCTCCCCAGTCGTGCGCGACCAGGCATTCGAGCCGGCCGCCCGAGCCCGCGCACTCGATGGCGATCAGGGCGGCGATGTCGGCCACGAGGTGCCTGGCCCGGTAGGCCGCCACCTCGGGGGGTGAACTGGAGCGCTCGAACCCGCGCAAGTTGGGTGCCACGCAGCGGTAGCCGCCATTTTCCGGGCGGGCGAAATGCGCCAGCAATTCATCCCAGACGAAGGCTGCCTCGGGAAATCCGTGCAGGAACATCAGCACCGGCGCGCCGGGATCGCCGGCGGCGCGGCAGCTGAGGGTGATGCCGTGTGGCAGGGGCTGCAGCCAGGTTTGAATCAAAGACTTCTCCTTCAGGAGCAAAGAATCACCATTTGACGCTGGCCCAAGGCCAATTTTGGCAATAAAAACTCAGTTGGGGGCCGCAGGGTTACCGGCGCCGGCCGGCCCTTGCGCAACCGGCGCCACCGCGCCGCCGTCCGGATGCGCCCAGCGCCACAGCAGCTGCGAGACTTCTTCCACGCCTTGCTTCTTCAGTGCGGAAAAGAGTTTGACCTCGCCGCCGCCGGCTTGCAGTCGCCCGATCGACAGCGCCTTGGTGGCCTCGGCGCGCGTCAGCTTGTCGGCCTTGGTCAGCAGCAGCAGCAACTTCAGGCCTTCCTCGACGCGCGGGCGGATCACTTCGAGCAGGATTTCGTCCAGTTCGGTCAGGCCGTGGCGCGGGTCGCACAGCAGCACCACCCCGGTGAGGTTTTCGCGCGTCACCAGATAGTTGGCCATCACCCGCTGCCAGCGGATCTTGTCCTGCTTGGGCACTGCGGCGTAGCCATAGCCGGGCAGGTCGGCCAGCACCGCGTCGGTCACGCCCTGCTTGCCCAGCGAAAACAGGTTGATGTGCTGCGTGCGCCCTGGCTTCTTGGACGCATAGGCCAGCTGCTTTTGCTGCGTCAGCGTGTTGATGCAGGTGGACTTGCCCGCGTTTGAGCGGCCCACGAAGGCGATTTCGGGCACGTCCAGCGCCGGCAGGAAGTGCAATTGCGGTGCCGTGGTGAGGAAGCGCGCGGTGTGCATCCAGCCCGTCGCGATCACGGGAGCGGGTGTTTCAGGGGGGGCGGCGGGCGCCGCCGGCGAAGTGGGGTTCATCCGGGGTCCTTGGAAGCTTGGGGGGAACCCCAGTGTGCATTGTAGAATCATGAGGTTTTGCGCCAACCCTTACCCAAGCCCGCCATGAAGCCGTTTGTAACATTCCTGATGGTCGCCCTGTTCGCCGCCTCCGCAGTGGCAGCTGATGAAAAGGCCGCCCCCAAAGCCGCCAAGCCGGATCTCGTCAAGGGCGCTGCAAGCTATGCAGCCGTCTGCGTGGCCTGTCACGCGGCCGATGGCAACTCGACCACGCCGGTCAATCCCAAGCTGGCGCAGCAGCACCCCGAATACCTGGTCAAGCAACTCAAGGAGTTCAAGTCTGGCAAGCGCGCCAACGCCGTCATGAGCGGTTTCGCCGGTGCGCTGAGCGACGAGGACATGAAGAACATTGCCTACTGGCTGGCTTCGCAAAAGGCCAAGCCTGGCTTTGCCAAGGACAAGGAAACCATTCTGCTGGGCGAGCGCATCTACCGCGGCGGCATCGCCGACCGGCAGATTGCCGCCTGTGCGGGCTGCCACAGCCCCAACGGTGCCGGCGTTCCGGCTCAGTACCCGCGACTGGGTGGCCAGCACGCCGACTACACGGCTGCGCAGCTGGTGGCGTTCCGCGACGGCGTGCGCAAGAACGGCGAGCAGATGAGCGGTGTGGCCCGCAAGATGAATGACCGCGAAATCAAGGCGGTTTCTGACTACATCGCCGGTCTGCGCTGAGGCCTGTCCCTGCTCGCGGCCGGTAACCGTCCGGCTGTCAGGGTATATAAGGCCGCGTTAATATGCGGGCGTTAACATCGCCGGGCTCGGTGATCGATTGAACCTTGTCCGGCTGCCAGACTCCCATCCGGGGCGGGTCCTGTTGCCAGGCCCGCCTTTTTTGTTTCAGCGAATCCTATCTGCCGCATGACTGTCTCCACCCAGGGTCTGGAAGTCCGATCGGGCTCGCGTTTCATCCGCGGCGCGGTGGAACTGCTGTCGTCGATGCGGTTCGCCATTTCGCTGCTGACGGTGATCTGCATCGCGTCAGTCATCGGCACCGTGCTCAAGCAGCACGAGCCGGTGAACAACTACATCAACCAGTTCGGTCCGTTCTGGGCGCAGGTTTTTGGCGCCATCGACCTGTACGCGGTCTACAGCGCCTGGTGGTTTCTGCTGATTCTGGCGTTTCTGGTGACCAGCACCTCGCTGTGCATTGCCCGCAACGCGCCGAAGATCTTTGCCGATCTGCGCACCTTGAAAGAGAACATCCGCGAGCAGAGCCTGAAAGCCTTCCACCTGCGGGCCGAGACGACGCTGGCTGAGACGCCGGAAGCGGCGGCACAGCGACTCGGGCAGATGCTCGCGGGCGGCGGCTGGAAGGTGAAGCTGCAGCGGCGTGAAGGCACGCAGGCGGGCGAGGGCGCAGGCTGGATGGTGGCGGCCCGAACCGGCGGCGCCAACAAGATCGGTTACCTGGCCGCGCACAGCGCCATCGTGCTGATCTGCATCGGCGGCCTGCTTGACGGCGACCTGATCGTGCGGGCGCAGATGTGGCTGGGCGGCAAGAGCGTCTACACCGGCGGTGGACTGATCTCGGACGTTAAGCCCGAGCACCGGCTGTCCGAGCGCAACCCGACGTTTCGCGGCAACCTGGTGGTCGCCGAAGGCACGCAGTCGAGCACGGCGATCCTGAACCAGTCCGATGGCATCCTGCTGCAGGACCTGCCGTTTGCGGTGGAACTGAAAAAGTTCGTTGTCGAGTACTACTCCACCGGAATGCCCAAGCTGTTCGCCAGCGACATCGTGATTCACGACAAGGCCACCGGTGAAAAGCGCGACGCCCGGGTCGAGGTGAACCACCCGGCCAGCTTCAAGGGCATCGAGATCTACCAGTCCAGCTTCGACGACGGCGGCTCCAGCGTCAAGCTCAAGGCCATTCCGATGAACGCGGCGACCAAACCTTTCGAGATCGAAGGCGTGATCGGCGGGTCGTCGCAACTCAAACGCGGCGAAGGCGATGACAAGCTCACGCTGGAGTACACGGCGCTGCGCGTCATCAATGTCGAAAACCTGATGGGTGATCAGGCGACCAGCGGCGCCGACGTGCGCAAGGTGGATCTGCGTCAGACGCTGAGCAATCACCTGGGTGCGGGCAACAAGACCACGAACAAGAAAGAACTGCGCAACGTCGGCCCCAGCATCACCTACAAGCTGCGCGACCCGGCCGGCCAGGCGCGAGAGTTCAACAACTACATGCTGCCGGTCGATATGGGTGATGCGGTACCGGTGTTTCTGCTGGGCGCACGCCTGTCGCCGTCCGAGCCCTTCCGCTATCTGCGTGCACCGGCCGACGAAAACGGCTCGCTCGACGGCTTCGTGCGCCTTCGCATGGCGCTGGATGATCCCGCCATGCGCGAAAAGGCCGTGCAGCGCTATGCCCGCCGCGCGGTGGATCCGGCACATCCCGAACTGGCGACGCAACTGGCGGTGTCGGCCGCCCGCGCGCTGTCGCTGTTTGCCGGCGCCGAAGCCGTCAAGGGCAGCAGCACGGGCGGGCTGCAGGCGATCGCCGACTTCATGGAGATCAACGTGCCCGAGGCCGAACGCAACCGGGCTGGCGAAATGCTGGTGCGCATCCTCAACGGCACGCTTTTTGAGCTGTACGAGCTGTCGCGCGAGCAGGCCGGCCTGAAGGCCGTGGACATGGATGCCCGCCTGCAAGGCTTCATGACCCAAGCCGTGCTGGCGCTCAGTGATGCGCCGTTCTACCCGGCACCGATGACCTTCCAGTTGCAGGACTTCACGCAGGTGCAGGCCAGCGTCTTCCAGGTGGCCCGCGCCCCTGGCAAGACCGTGGTTTATCTGGGCTGTGCCTTGCTGATTCTGGGAATTTTCGCCATGCTCTACGTCCGCGAGCGCAGGATGTGGATCTGGCTCAAGGCTGAAGCGGCACCAGGCGGCGCGGCGCAGGCACGGGCGACGATGGCTTTGTCCACCAACCGCAAGACCATGGACGGCGATCGCGAATTTGCACAGCTTCGGGACAAGTTGCTGGGAACCAAGGACACACAGACATGAATACCGCCACCACCACGCTGACCTTGAACGATGGGTTTCTGGCCCGCCGCAACTGGTCCGACTGGGTCTTTGCTGCGCTGGTGATCGCCGGCGGGCTTTTTGCCTTCACCCGCTATGGCCATGCGATGGATGTCTACGAAAAGGGCATCCTGATCTGCGCCGTGCCTTTTGCCATCTGGCTGGGCTGGTTCTGGCGGCCGCTGCGCACGCTGATGTTGATGGTGGCGGCTTTTTCGCTGCTCGCCATCTATTCCTACCAGGGTGACCTGAAACGGGCCGAAACTGTTTTCTGGCTCAAGTACTTCCTGTCCAGCCAGTCGGCCATCCTCTGGATGAGCCTGCTTTTCTTCATGAGCACGGCTTTTTACTGGATCGGCGTGTTTGCGCGTGGCCAGAGTGACGCGATGGAGGGCCTGGGCTCGCGCATCGCCTGGGTGGCCGTGGGCATGGCGCTGATCGGCACCATGGTGCGCTGGTACGAAAGTCACCAGATCGGCCCGGACATCGGCCATATCCCGGTCAGCAACCTGTACGAGGTGTTCGTGCTGTTCTGCTGGCTGACGGCCACGTTCTACCTGTACTACGAAGCGCAGTACAAGACGCGCGCTCTGGGCAGCTTCGTCATGCTCATCGTCAGTGCAGCGGTCGGCTTCCTGCTCTGGTACACGCTGGTGCGCGAAGCCCACGAAATCCAGCCGCTGGTGCCGGCACTGAAGAGCTGGTGGATGAAGATTCACGTACCGGCCAACTTCATCGGCTACGGCACCTTTGCCTTGTCGGCAATGGTGGCGTTTGCCTATCTGATCAAGCAGCAGGCGGGCGAGACGCGCTGGTACAAGCTGGCGCCGCTGTGGCTGCTGGGCATTGTGCTGTGTTTCGAGCCCATCGTGTTCCGCCAGTCCCCCGGTTCGGGCGGTGTGGGTGGCATGAGCAGCTACTGGGCGGTCTATTTCGGTATTTCCGTGCTGATCGTTGGTGCCATCCTTTTCGGACGCCGGCGTCTGGCTGACCGCCTGCCGAGCTTGGAAGTGCTGGATGACGTGATGTACAAGGCGATTGCCGTCGGCTTCGCGTTTTTCACGATCGCAACCGTGCTGGGTGCGCTCTGGGCGGCCGAGGCCTGGGGCGGCTACTGGAGCTGGGACCCAAAGGAAACTTGGGCGCTGATCGTCTGGCTGAACTATGCGGCCTGGCTGCACATGCGGTTGATGAAAGGCCTGCGTGGAACCGTGGCGGCCTGGTGGGCGCTGGCGGGCCTGGCGGTGACGACCTTTGCCTTTATCGGCGTGAACATGTTCCTGAGCGGCCTGCACAGCTACGGCACGTTGTGAGGGGTGGCCGGCGCGCCGCAAGGTGCCGTCGGGAGTCCGCGTCGGTGTGAGGGTTGGCCGCTCGCTGTAAGAATGGGCGTTGGCTCGCGACTTACCTTCAACAAGGACGCTCCATCATGCTCATCAGGACTTCAGACAACGGCTTCATTCACCCGAATTCCAGCGAATTCACGCCGCGCGCGGTCTACGAGGGCCGCCGCAATGTGCTGCGGCTGATGGCTAGCGGCGTGGCCGGCGCGGCGCTCGCTGGCTGGGCCTCGCGCGAGGCGTTTGCGCAGGCGGCCGCCGCCCGCCCGGGCAAGCTCGCAGCCTTGCCCGGCGGCAAGTCGGCGGTCACCGGCGCGGTGACCATGGAGGCGCCGACCGATTACAAGGACGCCAGCACCTATAACAACTTCTACGAGTTCGGCACCGACAAGTCGGAGCCGGCTCGTTACGCCCACACGCTGAAGACGACGCCGTGGACGGTGGAGGTCGACGGGCTGGTGGCCAAGCCGGCAAAGTTCGCGCTGGAAGATCTGCTCAAACTCAGCCCGATGGAAGAGCGCATTTATCGGCTGCGCTGCGTCGAGGGCTGGTCCATGGTGATTCCCTGGGTCGGGTATTCGCTAGCCGAGCTGATCCGCCGGGTCGAACCGCTGGGCAACGCAAAATATGTCGAATTCATCACGCAGGCTGACAAGGCGACGATGCCGGGATTGCGTTCCGGTGTGCTGGACTGGCCGTATGTGGAGGGGCTGCGGCTGGATGAAGCCATGAACCCGCTCACCTTGCTCGCCTTCGGCATGTATGGCGAGGTGCTGCCCAACCAGAACGGCGCTCCGGTGCGACTGGTGGTGCCCTGGAAATACGGATTCAAGAGCGCCAAGAGCCTGGTGCGCATCCGTTTCACGGAAAAAGAGCCTCGCACTGCCTGGAACAAGGCGGCGGCGCAGGAGTATGGCTTCTATTCCAACGTGAATCCCAATGTGGACCACCCCCGCTGGAGCCAGGCGACCGAGCGGCGCATCGGCGAAGGCGCCGGCCTGTTCGCCAAGAAACGCAAGACGCTGATGTTCAACGGCTACGAGGCGCAGGTCGCGCAGATGTATGCTGGCATGGATCTGAAGAAGTACTTCTGATGGCGGTTGCAGCGCGATGGCTGGCGCACCGCGCGGCCAAACCAGTGGTCTTTCTGGTGGCTCTGTTGCCGCTGGTCTGGCTGGTGGTTGGCGCCGCCACGGATCAGCTGGGCGCCAATCCGGCCGAGTACCTGATCCGCGCCACCGGCGACTGGACCTTGCGGTTTCTGTGTCTGGTGCTGGCCGTCACACCGCTTCGGGTGATCACCGCAACGCCCGCGCTGGCGCGGTTCCGGCGCATGCTGGGCCTGTTCGTGTACTTTTACGTTGTGTTGCATCTGACATGTTATGCGTGGTTCGATATGGGCTTTGACCCGGGCGAAATTACCAGGGACATCGCCAAGCGCCCGTTCATTCTGGTGGGTTTCTCGGCCTTTGTTCTGCTGACGCCGCTGGCGGCGACCTCCTTCAACCGGGCCATCAAGGCATTGGGTGCATTGCGCTGGCAGCGGCTGCACAAGGCGGTCTACGCCATTGCTGCGCTGGCCATTCTGCATTTCTACTGGATGCGCGCGGGCAAGAACGATTTCGCCGAAGTGGCCGTCTATGCCGTTGTGCTCGGCGCCCTCCTGGGTTGGCGCCTGGTGCGATTTTTCAATAAAAAACGCATACACCCAGCGTCAAGTGGACAGGGAATGCTCCCGAATCAGTAGTTTTCAGGGCAGGATTTGTTCGGCAGCGAGCTGATCGTCGATGGTTTCCCGGCGACGGATCAGCGCAGATCTGCCACCATCGACCAGTACTTCGGCTGCGCGGCCGCGCGAGTTGTAGTTGCTGGCCATGCTCATGCAGTAGGCGCCTGCCGAAAACACCGCCAACAGGTCGCCGCCCTGAACGTTCATGGTGCGGTCGCGGCCGATCCAGTCGCCGCTTTCGCAGACCGGGCCGACCACGTCATACGTGGCGCCAGAACCCTCGCGGGGCGCCACCGCTTCGATCCGGTGATACGCCTGGTACATCGCCGGGCGCGGCAGGTCGTTCATCGCGGCATCAACGATGCAGAAGTTCTTCTGTTCGCCGGGCTTGAGATACAGCACTTCGGTGATGCAGACGCCGGCATTGCCAACCAGGGAGCGGCCTGGCTCGATCATTAGCTTGCGATGCCCGTGGCCGCGTGCGTCCAGTCGGGCCAGCAGTGCCTGCCACAGGTCATCGGCCGCAGGCGGCGTATCGCCGTTGTAGTCGATGCCCAGCCCACCGCCAAAATCCAGGTGCCCGATCGGAATGCCGGCGGCTTCGACCGCTTCCACCAGGTCGAGCACGCGGTCCATCGCGTCCAGATAGGGCGTCTGCTCGGTGATCTGGGAGCCGATGTGGCAGTCGATGCCGGCCACCCGCAGCCCCGGCAGCGACGCGGCGCGCCGGTAGGTCTGCAGCGCCAGATCGTGCGCCACGCCAAACTTGTTGCCTTTCAGGCCGGTCGAGATGTAGGGGTGGGTTTTCGGGTCGACATTCGGATTGACCCGGATGCTGATGGAGGCAACGGTTCCACACGCCAGAGCCAACTGGTTCAGCGCTTCCAGTTCGGCATCGCTTTCGACATTGAAGCAGCCGATGCCGGCGCCCAGCGCCAGTCGCATCTCGGCGCGTGTCTTGCCGACGCCGGAAAAAATGACCTTGGCGGGATCACCGCCGGCAGCAATCACCCGCTGCAACTCGCCGCCCGAGACGATGTCGAAG
>JACSRS010000190.1 GCA_014879655.1 Burkholderiaceae bacterium | reverse complement strand
ATGCCGGCCTCGCGCATCGACTGCATGACGGCGGCGCGTCCACCCTTCAGGCGGGCGGCCGGCAGCACCACCTGAAACATGTGCCAGTTCGTGATGGCGCCGCTCGCTTGCTGCCGGGGCGGCAGTTCGATGCCCAGCGACGCCAGATCGAAGCGTTCGGCCGCCTGAAAATAGTCCTGCGCCAGCTCGGCGCGACGGGCGGTGATCGCGGGCAGCCGCGCCAGCTGACCCAGGCCGATGGTGGCATTGATGTCGGTGAGGTTGAACTTGCCGCCCGGCGTCACGACGTCCATGCCGTCGAGCCCGTCACGAACGACCCCCTGCAGCCGCAGCCGCTCGGCGCGAACCGCTTCTTCTTCGCTGTTGAGGACCAGGCAACCGCCTTCTGCGCAGGTGATGTTCTTGTTGGCCTGGAAGCTGAAGCTGACCAGATCGCCCAGACTGCCGATGCGCTGCTCGTTCCAGCGCGAATCGATCGCCTGCGCGGCGTCCTCGATGACGCGCAGTCCATGCCGGCGCGCAATGTCGTAGAGACGACCCATGTCCACCGGGAGTCCCGCCAGGTACACCGGCATGATCGCCCGCGTTCGCGGCGTGATGGCGGACTCGACCGCATCGAGATCAATATTGCGGGTGCGCGGATCGATGTCGACAAACACCGGTTTTGCGCCCACGGCCACGATCACGTTGGCTGTCGCAACCCAGGTGATGGCAGTGGTGATGACCTCGTCCCCCGGACCGATATCCGCCAGACGCAAGGCCACTTCCATCGTCGCGGTTCCGTTGGAAAACGCCCGAACCGGGCGTCCACCGAACAGGGCGGACAAGGCCGACTCGAACGCCAGCACCTTCGGGCCGGACGTGATCCAGCCCGAGGCCAGCACCTTGCCGACTTCGGCAATCGTGTCGGCGTCGATCTCGGGACGGGTGAATGGTAGAAAAGAGCTGTTGGACATGGTGGGAAAACGCTGCAAGGCGCTCAACTGCGGGACATGACCAGCACCCCGGCCAGAATGAGCAGCATGCCGGCCCAGCGCATCGGCCCCAGGGCCTCGCCGAACAACCACCAGGCCGCAACTGCGTTCACCACATAGCCCAGCGACAGCATCGGGTAGGCCAGCGACACATCGACCCGCGACAGGCCGACGATCCAGACCCCGACGCTGACCACGTAGCAGGCCAGCCCGGCCAGGATGGGCCACTGGGTGAGCACCCGCAAGGCCGTCGGCAGCAGCGTCGAAAGCTCCACGTTGATGGCCCCGAGCGGCGTCACGCCGGCCTTGAGTAACAACTGGGCGCCGGCATTGAGCAGCACCCCGGCAAAGATCAGAAAAAACGTATTCAGCGTCATGGCGAGCGCCAATTGAAATTGGTCACGACGACCCGCCAGCGGTCCTGCGCGACGGGAAACATCCGGACATTGTCGCCGCGAAGCTGTTCGTAGTTGGCTGGCGACATGATGGCCATGGCGCGCGGCCCGGTCGACCACAGCTGCACGAACGCCGGCAGCGTGGCGACCCACTTGTCCGGCTCCTGGCCGACGCCGAACGCGAGCTCGTCGGCGCCTTCGACCATGGTCATGGTCCGCCCGAGGTAGAAAGGCAGGGTGTGATCCAGCATGCGCACCGAGTAGACCGGCATGTCGGGCTTGAGCACCGCGCTGACGGCAGGCACCAGATCGACGCCCGACCGCAGCCGCCCCAGCTTCTCGTGCCCCATCGATCCCACGATCACGGCAACAAACAGCGTCACCGACAGCACCAGCACACCCCGCGGCACCGGTCGGGCCCAGGGCAGCCACAGGGCCGCACACAAACCGGCGACCGCCAGCCCGAAAGCGGCCGCGATCCAGACTGCAAATTGCCCGTAGGCCAGCCGCTGCGCGCCATCCGCGCCGAGCCGGGCTGCATACGGCGACGCCACCAGTCCCGCAAGCGCCACCACGAGCGCGAACACAAGCACGCGACGCCAGCTCTTTTCACTCAGCTGCACCACCTGCAGCGCAATCAGGATCGCCAGCGCCGGAAAGACCGGCAGGATGTAGCCCGGCAGCTTGGAGCCGGAGAGACTGAAAAAGACGAAGATCGCCAAAAACCACAGGGCCAGCAGCAGGCGCGGGCGGAATGGCTGCTGCGGCGGTTTTTGCCAGGCCTGCGCCATCGCTCTCCAGGCGGGTGCGAACCACGGAAAGACTCCGACCAGCAAAAGCGGAACGAAGTACCAAAGCGGGCCGCTGCGGTGATGTACCGTCGAGGTGTACCGCTGCCAATGTTCATGAATGAAGAAGAACGACGGAAATTCCGGATTGCGCACGCTCACCAGCCAGAACCAGGGCGTCACCACGGCCAACATGACCGCCAGCCCGGATACCAGGTGAATTCGCCGCAGCAATGACCAGTCCCGCGTCCCGATCACGTACAGGGTCAGCACCAGTCCGGGCAACGCAATGCCGATCAACCCCTTGGTCAGCACCGCAATGCCCATCGAAACCCAGGCCAGCAGCATCCAGTTTCGGCGGGCAGCGGGGGAATTCTCCGGGTGCTGGGCCAACAGGAAACCCGCCAGTACGCCCGCCAGCGCCGCCGCCACGCTGATGTCCAGCGAGTTGAAATGACTGGCCATGTTCCAATAGGGCGACGCCAGCAAAACCAGCAGCGTCGTCACCCCCACGGTGGGCCCGAACCAGCGCCGGGCGGCCCAGCCCGTCGCGGCCGCACCCAGCAGCCCGCTGATCGCGACCCAGAGCCTGGCCTGCCAGTCACCGACGCCGAACAGGTGGTAAGCGATGGCCGTCATCCACAGATGAAACGGGGGCTTTTCGAAGTACTTCACCCCGTTGTAGCGGATCGTGACCCAGTCACCGGAGGCAAACATTTCGCGCGCAATCTCGGCATACCGGCCTTCATCGGACGGCAACAGATGGCGCGCGCCCAGCGAACCAAACCAGACGAACAGCATGCAAAGGGCCAGCAGCCCCAGCGTCCGGTTGCTCACGCCGGGATAGAGACGGTCGCCCGAATCGGGCGCGGCAACGGCCGCAAGGGGTCTGGACATCAGGTGGAGAACATGGGTGATCAATGGGGCGTGTCGCCCCTGGCAGCCCCGATTGTGGTGGATTCGGGCGTCCCGCAGGGTCGCGCCATCGCGCCGGCACCGGTCGGGCATAGCCGACCCCTGCGGTCATTTTTCGCGTTTTTCAGATCAAACTTCGCTTTTTCCAGCGTCAAATGGTCATTTTTGCTATTGATTCAGGACTTTGCATACGCAACGACCGGCGATCAAAGCGTTCGACCGCAGGCGCACAAAGCCTGTCCGGCGCGGCGCTCTTCGGTCCCGGACGCAGCGCTTCGGGCAAGGGTCTGCCGCGACAAAAGGCAGAATGGCGGTCTCCGAATTCTGATCGACGCCACACCATGAGCAAACTGTCTCTGCTGGATCTGGGTTTTTTTGTCGCCGAAACGGCGGCCAGCCCCAAGCACGTTGCCGGTCTGCTGATCTGCAAGCGGCCGCCTGGTGCCGGCGCCGGTTTTGCCCGGGCGCTCTACCGCGAATACCTGACGCATACCGAGGTGAAGGCGCCGTTCAACCATGTGATCGACTTCTTCACGCTGGGCTCGCTGCCGCAGTGGCGGCGCGCCGAGACGGTGGATCTGGCGCAGCATATTCACTACCGCAAGCTCCCCAAAGGCCGCAACAGGCGGCAGGACCTTTACGCCGAGGTTTCGCGCCTGCACGAGCCGATGCTGGACCGTTCCCGCCCGCTGTGGGAGATGCACGTGATCGACGGGCTGGCCGGTGGCGGCTTTGCGATCTACCAGAAGGTGCATCACGCCTACGCCGACGGCGTGACGATGTCGCGCTGGATGGCCGAAAGCATGGCCACCTCTGCCGACGAGCAGACGCTCACGCCGGTCTGGACACTGCGCCATGGCGGCCACGGCACGCGCCGGCGCGAAGCCAATGAAGCTTTCGTCCAGGCCCTGCTCAAAGGCGTCGGCAGCACCGCATCGCGGCTGCTGGGCGTCGGTCGGCTGGCCGCGATGCTGACACTTGAAGGCCTGCGCCTGACGAAGAACGCGATCGCGCTGCCATTCGTCTCGACCGCGCGCACCCCGCTGACCGGGCAGGTCACGGCCGGGCGGCAGTTCACCGCCGCCGGCGTGTCGATGGCGCGCATCAGCGACCTGCGCAAGCGCACCCGCTCGACCGTGAACCACATCGCGCTGACCTGTCTGGACGGCGCGCTGCGCCACTATCTGAAGGACCTGCAGGTCGACCTCAATCGCCCGATCACGATCCAGATGCCGGTCAATTTGCGCCGCGATGGCGAGCAGACCGCGGGCAACAAGATCGGCATCATCCAGGTCGAGCTTTCGGCGCCGTCGGACGACCCTTACGTGCGGTTGCGAAACATCGGTTTTTCGCTGCGCAACGTGCGCACGATGATCGACAGCGTGGCGCCCGAGGCCATCGAGACCTACACCATCCTGACCGGTCTGGTCGGCCAGGCCGCCGAGCTTCTGCAGCTGAGCAACACGCTGCCGCCGATGGGCAACACGCTGGTGTCCAACGTGCCGGGCCCGGCCAAACCCCTGTACGCCAAGGGCGCGCGGGTAGAGGAGATGCACCCGATCAGCACCCTGCCGCCGAGCAACCTGCTCAACATCACGCTGTTCAGTTATGCCGGCGAGCTGTATTTCGGGCTTATTGCCACCGACGAACTGCCCAACCTGCAGCGGCTGGGCGACTACGTACTGCAGGCCTTTGACGAACTGGAGCAGTCGGTGCGCGACGCCCACGCGCCCTGAACCTCGCACCATCAAGCGCCTCGATGATTGAAACACCGCTGACCCTGCCCTGCGGCCACACCCTGGCCAACCGCATTGGCAAGGCGGCGATGACCGAGGGCCTCGCCGACGCGCAGGACCGGCCCACCGTGGCGCACCAGCGGCTTTACCGCACCTGGGCGGAGGGCGGCGCCGCCCTGCTGCTGACCGGCAACATCATGATCGACCGGCGCTACCTGGAGCGCGCCGGCAATGTGGTGGCCGAAGATGCCGCCATCGTGGCGCCGATGCGTCAATGGGCCGACGCCACCCACGCCGGCGGCAGCACCCTGTGGGCGCAGATCAGCCACCCCGGACGGCAATGCCCCCGGCTGGTGAACCGGACGCCGATGGCGCCGTCGGCGGTGCAGCTCGAGATTGCCGGCAACTTCGGTCGCCCGCGTGAAGCCACGGAGGCCGACATCCAGGACGTGATCCGGCGATTTGCCGCCACTGCAGGCTGGATGAAGGCCGCCGGCCTGGACGGGGTGCAGGTGCACGCGGCGCATGGCTACCTGCTGTCGCAGTTTCTTTCGCCCCGCACCAACCAGCGCACAGACGGTTGGGGTGGATCGCTGGAGAACCGCGCCCGCCTGCTGATGGAAGTGGTGGCTGCCGTGCGCACCGCCGTGGGGCCGTCTTACCCGGTTGCCGTCAAACTCAATTCATCGGATTTCGTCAAGGGCGGCTTCACGCTGGGCGAATGCCTGCAGGTCGTCCAGTGGCTGGGTGAGGCCGGCATCGACCTGCTGGAAGTTTCCGGCGGCACCTACGAACAGCTCGAATTCTTCAAGCCGCAAGCGGAAATCCGCGACAGCACGCGCGTTCGCGAAGCCATGTTCCTGCAATACGCGGCGGCCATCAAGGGTGTGGCGCGCATGCCGATCATGGTCACCGGCGGTTTTCGAACCCGCGCCGGCATGGAGGCGGCGCTGACCAGCGGCGATACCGACCTGATCGGCCTGGCACGCCCCTTTTGCGTTCAGCCGGATTTCCCCAAGCAGCTTTTCGCCGGCACGGTGGACCGGCTGGCAGTGGACGAGGATCGCCTGGTGCTGGGCACCGGGTTCTGGGGCCCCAACAGCCGCTCGCCGACCTTGCGGGCGCTGAACAACCAGGTCCAGGCGGGCTGGTACTACCACCAGATCGAGCGGCTGGGCGCCGGTCTGGCGCCCGAGCCTGCATGCACGCCGCTGCGAGCACTGATGGCCCACTTCAGCGCTGACTTTTTCAGGGCGATGCGGCGCAAATTCGCCTGAGCGGCTGACAGGGCCAGCGCGCCGGACGGGTTTGATCGAGGGGGCTGGAGTTGAGGCGCCATGCCGGGTACAGTTGTAACCTTGCTGTCACACCGGAGAGTTCATGAACGCACCGCTTCACCGTGAGATGCCCGCATCGGCCGTGCTTGACGCGGAAAGGACCCTGCAGGCGGTCACTGCCAAGTGGGACGGCGACATCGTCCGCCAGCTGACCGACTACATCGCCATACCGGCCAAATCTCCGGGTTTTGACGCTGACTGGTCGGCACACGGTTACCTGGAAACTGTGTTGCGCAATGCCGCCGACTGGGTATTGGCGCAAAAGATCGAGGGCCTGCGGCTGGAGATCATCCGCTTGTCCCGGCCCGACGGCACGCCCCGAACGCCGGTGCTGTTCTTTGAAATCGACGCCACGCGGGCCGGCAGCGAGACCACGGTGCTGATGTATGGCCACCTGGACAAACAGCCCGAGTTCAGCGGCTGGCGCAACGACCTGGGCCCTTGGACGCCCAAATACGAAGACGGCAAGCTTTATGGCCGCGGCGGCGCGGATGACGGCTACGCGGTCTATGCCAGCATTGCCGCGGTGCAGGCCCTGAAAAGCCAGAACGTGCCGCATCCGCGCATCGTGGGCCTGATCGAGACCTGCGAGGAATCGGGCTCCTACGACCTGCTGCCTTATATCGACGCACTGCGCGCACCCGACAACAACCGTCTGGGCGATGTGGGACTGGTGGTGTGCCTGGATTCCGGCGCCGGCAACTACGACCAGCTGTGGCTGACCACCAGCCTGCGCGGCATGGCGAGCGGCACGCTGAAGGTCGAGATCCTGACCGAGGGCGTGCATTCCGGCGATGCATCCGGTCTGGTGCCTTCGAGCTTTCGCATCATGCGCCAGGTGCTCGACCGGCTCGAAGACAGCGCCACCGGCCGTCTGTTGCCGGCCAGCTTTCATTGCGAGGTGCCGGCCGACCGTGTGGCGCAGGCGCGTGCCACCGCTGCCATCCTGGGCGACGAGATTTACAAGCGCTTTCCGTGGGCGCACTACGACTGCGGCGGCTCCACCGCGTTTGCGCTGCCGACCACCACCGATCCGCTGCAGGCGCTGCTGAATCGCACCTGGACGCCAACACTGAGCGTGACCGGCGCCGAGGGCTTTCCAGCACTGCAGGACGCCGGCAACGTGTTGCGCCCCTACACGGCTTTCAAGCTGAGCCTGCGCCTTCCGCCACTGGTCGACGCGGCACAGGCCGTGCAGGAACTGAAAGCGCTGCTCGAAGACAACGCGCCCTATCAGGCGCGCGTGACCTTCGCGAGCAACGGCGGTGCCACCGGCTGGAATGCGCCGGCCACCTCGCCCTGGTTCGAGCAGGCGCTCAATGACGCCAGCCTGGCGAACTTCGGCGCGCCCTGCGGCTACATCGGTCAGGGCGGCACCATTCCGCTGATGAACATGCTCAGCCAGGGTTTCCCCAAGGCGCAGATGATGGTCTGCGGCGTGCTTGGCCCCAAGAGCAACGCGCACGGGCCGAACGAGTTTCTGCATGTGCCGTTCGCGCGCCGGCTGACGGCGGCGGTGGCGCAGGTCATCGCGCGCGTGCCATGAATGCCCAGCCGATCGAGCCGTCTGTGGCTGATGGGCCGCAGCTGGAGTTGCCGGATGCTCGACTGACCAATTTCATCGCCCACGACGGCAACAGCCTGGCCGTGCTGGACTGGGCGTTGCCCAAGGGCGTTCACCCGCGCGGCCTGGTGCTGATCGTGCACGGGCTGGGTGAGCACGCCGGGCGCTACAACCATGTCGCCGAGCGGCTCAGCAGCTGGGGGTTTGCGGTGCGCGGCTACGACCAGCACGGCCACGGCGAATCCAGCGGGCAGCCCGGTGCGCTGCCCACCGACACCCAGTTGCTCGACGACCTGGCCGACCTTCTGGACAACACGCGCCGGCACACCGATCCGCGCGTTCCCCTGATCCTGTTCGGCCACAGCCTGGGGGGCCTGGTGGCGGCGCGGCTGGTGTCGCTGAACATGCGCAAGGTCGAAGGGCTGGTGCTGTCGTCGCCCGCACTGGACGCCGGCATGAACCCGGTGCAGAAACTCCTGGTCAGTGTGCTGCCGCGCATTGCGCCCAACCTGCGCGTCGGCAACGGCCTCGATCCGCAATACCTGTCGCACGAGGCGCAAGTGGTCGATGCCTATCGCAACGACCGGCTGGTGCACGACCGCATCAGCGCGCGGCTGGCACGTTTCATTGCTGACGCCGGCCCGGCCACCCTCGCGGCGGCGGGGCAATGGCGCGTGCCCACGTTGCTGCTCTACGCGGGGCAGGACCGGCTGGTCAACCCGGCCGGCAGCCGGCAATTCGCCGCCGAGGCGCCGCCGGGCGTGGTGGAGGCCGTGCTTTCGAAGCGATGTACCACGAAATCTTCAATGAGACGGAGCGCGAAACGGTGTTCGCACGACTCAAAGTGTGGCTGGACAGCCGGTTCCCGCCGGCCTGAACCCGAACCACCTCAGCGCGCCGCTTCGGCACGCTGCTTCATGGCCAGCCAGATCAGCGCCAGCCCGGTCAGCGCCACCGGCAGCATCGAACCCATGTTCAGCAGCGCCCAGCCCTGCGTGGTCACCAGCGCGCCCGAAGCGAACGAGGTGAACGCCATGGTCGCAAACACCCAGAAGTTGATGGCGGCCTGCGCGCGGTCCTTTTCTTCGGGCCTGTAGGCCCGCAGCGACAACGTGGTGCTGCCCGTGAAGAGAAAGTTCCAGCCCACGCCGAGCAGGAACAGCGCAATCACGAACTGGTGCAGATCCACGCCTGACAGCGCCACTGCAATGCACAGCGCGTTGAGCAGCACACCCACGCCCATCACCGGTAGTGTGCCGAACTTGCGAATCAGGTGCCCGGTGAAAAATCCCGGCGCAAACATGCCGATCACATGCCATTCCAGCACGAAGGCGGCATCCGGGAAGTCAAAGCCGCAGACCTGCATGGCCAGCGGCGTGGCGGCCATCAGCAGGTTCATCACGCCGTAGCTCAGCGCTGCTGCCAGCGTGGCGACGATGAACACCGGCTGGCGCATGATCTGCGACATCGGCCGGCCCTGATCGGCGCCCTGAACCCTGGGCGGCACCGGCGGAAATTTGACGAAAGCCATCAGCACCATCGCAAGCACCGCGACCACGGCCAGCGACAGGTAGGCGCCGACAAAGGGCACGGCGAACAGCCCCTTGGTCTTTGCGGCCATGTTGGGCCCGATGACCGCGCCGATCAGCCCCCCGGCCATGACCAGCGAGACGGCCTTTTCGCGAAACGCCGGCGCCGACAGCTCGGCCGCGGCAAAGCGGTAGAGCTGGCCGTTGGCGCTGTAGTAGCCGGCAACCACGGTAGAGACCACCAGCAGCCAGAAGTTGCCGCTGATGGCCGACCAGGCACACATCAGCGCTGAAATGAGCGCCACCGCCAGACCGATCTGGAACGAAATCCGGCGACCGAAGCGCATCTGAGTCCGTGCGACCAGCGAGGTCGACAGCGCGCCGCCCACCACATAGCCCATCACCGGCAGCGTCGCCATCCAGCCCAGCGGGGCGATGCTCAGGCCCACCAGACCGTTGACGGCAATGAACACCACGTTATTGGTCAGGAACAGGCCTTGACAGACGGCCAGCAACGTAAGGTTTCGATTCATCAGTCGCAGTTTATAGAAGCCGGGCGTGATTCGGGCTGTCGCGCTGGCGATGGTGGCCCGCGCCGCACGCGACGGCGACGGCGACGGCGACGGCGACGCGCCGGGGCGGGGGCGCGGCCGACAAGTCAATGCTGGAATCAGGGACAACCCTTGCCGGCGGGTCGTTCACCCACTACATTCAAATATTCTTTTGGTATGCATCTTATGAGCCACCACTGAACTGCGCCGGCAAGCGCGCTACCGATCATGACCTTTGTTGTCACCGAGTCCTGCATCCGTTGCAAGTACACCGACTGTGTGGACGTCTGCCCGACCGACGCCTTCCGCGAGGGCGCCAACTTCCTCGTGATCGACCCGGACGACTGCATCGACTGCGCACTATGCGTGCCCGAGTGCCCGGTCGAGGCCATCTACGCCGAAGAAGACGTGCCGCGTGACCAGCGCGACTTCACCCCGCTGAACGCCGAACTGGCGCGCCAGTGGAAGCCCATCGTGCGCAGCAAGGCAGCCCTGCCAGACGCCGAGGAATGGGCCGCCATCGAGCACAAGCTGGACCAGCTCCAGCGCTGACCCTTTTTTTTCACCATCCAGACCGAGGAACTCCTGATGAACGCCCCCCAGCCCGCGCAGCCGCATGCCCACCTCTCGCCCGACGCCATCTACCCGTTCGATGCGCGCGGCATCGCCAAGCGGTTCCGGCACGCGGCCATCTTCGGGGCCCTCGACGCGCTCACCACTGGCGAGACCATGCGCTTCGTCAACGATCACGACCCGCTGCCGCTGTTGCAGCAGCTGCGGGCCCGGTACGGCGAGCTGGTGGAGATTGCCTACCGGCACCGCGGCGCCGACGGCGTGATGATTGATTTCATCCGGGGTTGAGGCCAATCTCCTCCGCCTGGGCCTTGCCGGTCAGCGGGCTGGGCAGCAAGAGGGGCTGGACGCGACCGGCAAGTGGCCGGGCAAGACCAGGCGCGAACGAGGGCGGCCGATCAGACCAGCAGCGCCGCCAGCACCGCCAGTGGCGCGGTCTCGGCGCGCAGCACACGCGGGCCGAGCGTCACCGGCAAGAAGCCTGCGCCGCGCGCGGCTGCTTCTTCTTCCGGCGCGAGGCCACCTTCGGGTCCGGACAGCAGCCAGACAGCCGCATCGCCCGCAGCCGCTTCGCGCAGCGGGCGCGCGTCGGGCTGCAGCGACAGCAGCAAGCGCAGCGGCGTCGCCACCGCTGCGACCGGCGGGTGCGGGTTTGCCTTGATCCACTGCGCCAGCGATGCGGCCTCGTGCACCGGCGGGACCCCGTTGCGGCCGCTTTGTTCGCAGGCGGCGACGGCCACCGCCTGCCAGTGGGCCAGCTTGCGCTCGGAACGCTCGCCCTTGAGCTTGAGCACGCAGCGAGCCGCCAGCAGCGGTGTGAAGCTGGCCGCGCCCAGTTCGGTGGCTTTTTCGACCAGCCAGTCCATGCGCTCGTTGGCGATGATGCCGGCCAGCAGGTGGATGGCGCGAGGCGCCTCACGCTCCACCGCCCGGTGCGCACCCACCAGAACCTGCACTTCGGAGCGGCCCATGCGCGTGACGGTCGCCTCGAACTCGCCGGCGCCCGGCTCGCCGGCAAACAGCGTCAGCGTGTCGCCGGGCTGCGCGCGCAGCACCTGCACATGGCGGGCAGCGCCCGCCGGCAGGTCCAGCGCCTGGCCGGTCGTCAGCGGCAGCGGGCAGTGAATGCGGGGCATCTTTTTACTATGCTAGTAATAGCAACAACTGACCATTTGACGCTGGCTTGATGGCAATTTTGTTCAATTTCTGCCAAAAACGAAGACCGGGGGGGGTGTCGTTCCCTCGACCTCGTCGATCAGTCGAAGCAGCGGCTTGAGTTCGCGATAGCGGCTCGCGGTGGCGCGGATGTAGCCGATGAAACGCGGCGTATCCGCCAGGTATTTCGGCTTGCCGTCACGCAGGGTAAGCCGGGCAAAGATGCCGGCCACCTTGAGGTGGCGTTGCAGCCCCATCCATTCGACGGCCCGGTAGAACGTGCCGAAATCGCTGTGCCAGTCTTCAAAATCCATCAGGCCGGCCTTGCGCGCCTTCTCCCAGTAGCGGACGGTGACATCAAGCACGAACTCTTCATCCCAGCTCAGGAAGGCGTCGCGCATCAGGCTGGCGATGTCGTAGGTGACCGGGCCGTGCACCGCATCCTGGAAGTCGAGCACGCCGATGCCGTTGCCCGGGTCTGCCGGCAACATCAGGTTTCTGGGCATGAAATCGCGGTGCACATACACGCTGGGCGCCGCCAGATTGCGCGCGACGATCTGGTCGAAGGCCTGCTCCAGTGTCTTGCGCTGCGAGCCTGTCAGCTCCACGCACCGGTGTTTCGCCAGGTACCAGTCCGGAAACAACGCCAGTTCGCGCCGCAGCAGGGCTTCGTCATACGCCGGCAGCACGCCGGGGCGCGACGCCAGCTGCCAGCGCAGCAGGGCGTCAATGGCCTGCTGGTACAGCGGCAGGCTGGCGAGCGGGTCGGCCGGGTTGATGGCATCCATCATCGTCGTCGCGCCCAGGTCGCTCAGCAGCAGAAAACCGTTGGCTTCGTCCCAGTTCAGCACCTGCGGCACGTTCAGGCCGGCTGCCTGCATCAGCGCGGCGACGTCGACGAACGGTCGGGCATTTTCCAGCGCGGGCGGTGCGTCCATGATGATGAAACTGCCCGCGCCACCCCGGTGGTTGACGCGCAAGTAGCGCCGGAAACTCGCATCGGCCGAAGCCATTCGCACGCTGGCCGTGTCCAGTTCGTGCTGCGGGGCGACCGCATTCAGCCAGTTCACAAAGGTGGCCGAGCGACCGGGGTCGCTCCACTGCGGGGTTTCAGGCCGGGCGGTGTCCGCAGCGGGCGAAGGTTCGATGGGGTGGCTCATGGATAATCCATTCTACAAACCCGGCCCGCTGGACCGGGACGGCTGGCACCTGCCGACAGGACCGATTGATCCGCTCCATGAACCCCCTGATTGCCCGACACCATGACGCCTGAGGCTCTGCACTGGCGGCTGACCGCGCTGGCCTGCCTGGTGCTGGGCGCCTGGTCCGGCGCAGCCCGGGCACAGTCCGGCGACGAGGAAGGGATGAAGCTGCGGCGCAGCCCGCTGCTGATCGAGGACATCCGCAAGGAAGACCGCAAGCAGATGCCGATTTTCCTATCTGGCGAGCGGTTGACCGGTGAATCGCAGGGGCAGACGGTGCTGGAGGGCGATGCCATGCTGCGCCAGGCCGACACGGTGATACGGGCCGACCGGCTCGAATACAACAGCAACACCGACACCGCCCGCGCGCAGGGCCATGTGCGCATCAACCGCGCGGGCAACGTGTTTGCCGGACCGGAGCTGGAAGTCGAAGTCGAGACCTTCAAGGGCTATTTCGAGCGGCCGAGCTTCGAGCTGCTGAAGAACGGCGCTGGCGGCGAGGCTTCGCGTGCCGACTTCATCGACGACAAGCACGCCATCGTGCGCAACGCCAGCTACACATCCTGCCGGCGCGAGGGCGGTGGCCCCGACTGGGTGCCCGACTGGGTGCTGAAGGCTACGGCACTGAATCTTGATCTGGAAAACGACGTGGGCCAGGCCGAGGGCGCGCAGCTGCGCTTCAAGGACGTGCCGGTGCTGCCGATTCCCGGCTTCAGTTTTCCGCTCAGCGACAAGCGCAAGTCCGGCTTTCTGGCGCCCTCGATCGGGCTGGGCAACCTCAACGGGGTGGAATACTCCCAGCCCTACTACCTGAACCTGGCGCCCAACCGCGACGCCACGCTCGCCGCCTTGCTGATGTCCCGGCGCGGTGTCGATCTGGGGGGTGAGTTTCGCTATCTGGACGAGCACTACAAGGGCCAGATCGACGCCGACTACATGCCCTATGACCGTCTGCGCGATCGCAACCGCTGGGGCATCTCGACCAGCCACACCAGCCAGCTCGGCGGCGGTTTCGGCTTCAATCTGGGCATCAACAGGGTCAGCGACGACAACTACTGGAGTGATTTCACCCACGTGAAAGGACCGCTGACCTCGCGGCTGTTGCCCACCGAAGGCAGCCTGACCTGGGCCGCAGGCGACTTCTCGGCCCGCGTGCGTTCGCTGTACTGGCAGACCCTGCAGACGACGGACTCGACCATCATTCCACCTTATGACCGCAGGCCACAGATCAGCGGGCGCTACGCACGCAGCGAACTCAATGGCCTGGAGTACTCGCTCGATCTGGACTACACCGCTTTTTCCGCCGATTCCGCGCTGACCGGTCAGCCCAACGGCCAGCGCGCCTTTGCCAATGCCTCCCTCAGCAAGACCTGGGCCTCGGCGGCCGGCTACCTGACGCCGCGCCTGCAGTTGCTGGCGACCACTTACAACTTCGACGCGCCGCTCTCGAACAACGCCACCTCGGCGAACCGGGTGCTGCCCTCGTTCAGCATGGATTCCGGGCTGGTGTTCGAGCGTGATGCCAGCTACTTCGGCCGCAGTTTCCGCCAGACGCTGGAGCCCCGCGCCTTCTATGTGTACACGCCCTACCGCGATCAGAGCATGCTGCCCAATTACGATTCGGGCGCCTACGACTTCAACTTCGGCACGGTGTTTTCCTGGAACGACTATGTCGGCAACGACCGCATAGCAGACAACAACCTGCTGACGCTGGGCCTGAACTCGCGGCTGCTCGACCCCGACACCGGGCTTGAGCAGGCCACGCTGGGCATCGCGCAGCGGGTGCGCTTCACACCGCAGAACGTCACGCTGCCCGGGCAGTCGGTGGTCCCGAAAGGCCTGAGCGGCGTGCTGCTGGCCGGCTCCATCAATGCCACGCCGGCGTGGGCCGTCGATGGCACGATCCAGGTCAACCCGGATACAGGCGATGTGGTTCGCACCGCCGTTTCGGGGCGCTACAGCCCCTCCAACTACCGCACCTTTCGCGCAGCCTACCTGCAGCAAAGTTCGACCAGCTCGCAGGTCGACATCGGCTGGCAGTGGCCACTGAACGACCTGTGGGGTGACAAGGGCCGGGATCTGGGCAACGGCAAGGGTCAGGGCACCGACCGCTGGTACAGCGTGGGCCGGCTGATCTACAACATCGAGGACCGCCGGCTGGTCGATGTCATTGCAGGCTTCGAGTACGATGCCGGTTGCTGGCTGGGTCGGGTCGTGGTCACCAGCCTGCAGAGCAGCAGCTCAACCGCGAACACCAGCATCATGGCGCAGATCGAATTCATCGGCTTCTCGCATCTGGGCTCCAGCCCGCTGAAAACCCTGCGCGACAGCATTCCGCGCTACCAATACCTGCGTGAAAAGAGCACCACGCCCAGCCGCTTCACCAACTATGACTAAGTCCCTTTCCGGTCAGCCAGACTGCTTGCCAAACCCAACCGGGATTTCGTTGCGACTGCCATTGGCATGCGTAGGCGCACTGCTGGTGCTGGCCTGGACAACCGGCGCTGCGGCCCAGGGCTTGCGCATGTCGCCGGGCCTGTCTGGCAGCAGTCCCGGCCTTGGCCGCGCGCCATCGACCGCCGCACCGGTGCCCGCCGCGCCGTCCGCCGCGCAAGCCCCCACGCAGCGTTCGGCCGACTACATCGTCGTGGTGGTCAACAGCGAGCCGATCACCAACAATGAGATCCGTTCGCGCGTGCTGCGCGCCGAGCAGCAGATCTCGCAGCAGGGAGCTGCCATGCCGCCGCGCGACCAGCTCACGCGCCAGGTGGTCGAGCGGCTGATCAACGAAAAGCTGCAACTGCAGGCGGCGAAGGAAGGCGGCCTGAAGATCGAAGACATCGCGCTGGATCAGGCCGAACGCGCGATGGCCCAGCAAAATCGCATGACCGTGGCCGAGATGCACGAACGCCTGAAGCGCGACGGTGTCGACCCCCAGCAGTTCCGCGAAGACATCCGCAACCAGATGCTCGCATCCAAACTTCGCGAGCGTGAGGCGGTCGTCCGGACTCCCATTTCGGAGCTCGACATTGACGATTTCATCCGCGAACAGAAAGGCGACAGCGCCCTGGCCAGTCAGGAGCTCAACATCGCGCACATCCTGATCGAAGTGCCGGAAAATGCCACCGAGGCGCAGGTGGCAAGCTTGCGTGCGAAGGCAGACATGGTGGCCGGTCGTGCGCGCGGCGGCGAAGATTTCAACAAGCTGGTGGTCGAGTTTTCGGACGCGCCGGGCGCAAAGAACAATGGCGGCGTCATCGGGCTGCGCACCGCCGACCGCTACCCGCCGCTGTTTGTCACCGCGACGCAGTCGCTGAAAGTCGGCGGCATCGGTGGGCCGGTTCGCTCTGCCGCCGGCTTTCACGTGCTGAAGGTGCTGGAGAAGCGCCAGGGCAAGATGGCCGGCACCACCGTGGTGCAAAGCCGCGCCCGCCATATCCTGCTGATTCCCAGCTCACGCCTGAGCGAATCCAGCGCCAAAGAGCAGCTGGCTGACTACAAGCGCCGCGTGCAGTCGGGCCAGGCCGATTTTGCAACGCTGGCCAAGGAACATTCGCAGGACGGCAGCGCACGCGAAGGTGGCGACCTGGGCTGGGCCAATCCGGGTCAGTTCGTCCCCGAATTCGAAGAAGCGCTGAACAGGCTCAAGCCGGGCGAAATCAGCGATCCGGTGGTCTCGCGCTTCGGTGTGCACCTGATACAGCTCGAAGAGCGGCGCGACTACACGCTGACCGAGCGCGAACAACGCGAGCTGGTGCGCAACATTCTTCGTGAAAAGCGCATGGAAGAGGCCTATGTGGCCTGGGCGCAGGAGATGCGTGCGCGCGCCTACGTCGAATACCGCGATCCGCCGCAATGAGGCAGCTGCGCCAACGTCGGGCTGTGCGGCCATGAGGCACATCGCCCGCAAACGCTTCGGACAGCATTTTCTGTCCGACGCCGGCATCATCGACGCCATCGTGCAGGCCATCGATCCGCAACCGGGGCAGGCTCTGGTCGAAATCGGTCCGGGCCTGGCAGCGCTGACGGCTCCCCTGCTCAACCACGTTGAACACCTGACGGTGATCGAGCTCGATCGCGACCTCGCCGCGCGCTTGCGGGCAAATTCGCGACTCACGGTGATCCAGGATGACGTGTTGAACGTGAACTTCGAGGCACTGGCAGCGAACGCGGGGGCTGCGCTGCGCGTCGTCGGCAATCTGCCCTACAACATCTCCACGCCGATCCTGTTTCACCTGCTGCCGGTTGCGCACGTGGTCGCCGACCAGCATTTCATGCTGCAGAAAGAAGTGATCGACCGGATGGTTGCACCTGCTGGCAGCAGCGACTACAGCCGCCTGTCGGTGATGCTGCAGTGGCGCTACGAGATGGAAAACGTGCTGTTTGTGCCGCCGGAGAGCTTTGACCCGCCGCCGCGCGTGGACAGTGCCGTGGTCCGCATGGTGCCGCGTGCGGCGCCCGCTGCGGTCGAGGCAGCCCATCTGTCGGCGCTGGTGCAGGTGGCGTTCAGCCAGCGCCGCAAACTACTGCGCCACACGCTGGGCGCGTGGCTGCAGGAACGCGGCTATGCCGGCAACTTTGACCTGCAACGGCGGGCGCAAGAAGTGGAAGTGTCGGAATTTGTCGCGCTGGCACAGGCCACCGCCGCAATGACGCCGCCCTGAATGACGCGTCGGCCGGTGCCCGCCGGCTCAGCCAGAAAGTCACCGGCCCGGGCGCCTTGCGAGGGCGCCCGGCGCGCAGCCACGCTCAGGCTGCGCTGAGCCAGTAGCTGGCGTTGAAGGGGCTGCTCATGCGCAGCGCCTGCGGGGTGATGTCGACGAGCAGGTCGGTCGGCAGCTTTTCAGCGCCTTCCGCATTCAACTCGATGCCGGCGACCGCTGGAGCGTCCGCCTTAGCCTCATTCGCCCGTTCTGCTTGGCTGGTGTGTGCAGAACGGGCTACAGAAAAGAATAGAAACATCTGAAGGGCGTTTTTCGGTCCCCCCAGTAGTCCGCTGCGTCCCGGAAAATGTCCAGCAGCTGCTCACGCGCTTCCTTGTCGAACTTGCCGTTGGCCGGCACCTGTTCGAGCACGACTACAAAGCCCGGCTGCGCGCCGGATTTGTACAGCGGGTCGGTCATGCTGTCGTACAGCGCGTCGAAATTCTTGCCGAAGTGGGTCGGAAAGGTGAACTGCTGGGCAATCATGTCCAGCACATCCTGCTTGCTCTGCGCGGGCGCGAGGTTGGCGTACAGGAAATGGTGGCCGAGCGCCTGCGCGGCCTCCTGCAGGTCGCTCACGCGAAAGGCGCGGATCGACTGCACGATGTTGGTTCTGACGTTACGAAGTGGCGTATCCATCTCCGCTGCTCTCACTGTTAATCAAACACACTAAAAACCGCCCGGCCTTGTGGGCCGGACACATGATCCCGGACCGTCTATTCGGCGATCCGGCTGAAACTGGCGTAATGGTCACCTGTGTAATAACAGGCGTCCGGTCGACGGGGTTGACCGCCGCACACGATGCGACGGGCCCCCCGGTCGCGGGAACCTGGTGTTTTCACGGTGTATTCCAGGTAGTAGCCTCGCTGCTGCCGGGGCAGCAGCCGCTCGCGGTTGCCAAACACACTGCCGTCCTTGCTGTAAGGAAACGGGCCGCCGTCGTGGATCAACTGAAGCGTCTGTCGCGCCTGCGGCGGCAAACTCGTCGCCGCCACCACAGGGAGACCATCCGTGACAACCGGCTGGCGAGCATGCACCAAAACGGGGCAAATCGCACCGGCTACCAGCAAGGCGCCTGCGAGCCACAAACTTCTGAGTTGACCGGACCGCTTACGCCACATACCTAAACACCTTGTGAAAACCCCGGGTTAACCCCGAAATTTCAGGCCGTAGTGTGACGGAAGCGGCCCCAAAAAGCAAGCGGCTGCCCAATATTTAGGCAGACGCGAAGGGTATTCGCAAAATAGCGAGTCAGTACTCGCTGACTTGTGCCAGCTCAGCGCGCTGCATTTGCATCGGCCACGGTCAGCGCGGTCATGTTCACGATGCGTCGCACGGTGGTGCTGGCGGTCAGGATGTGCACCGGTTTGGCCGCGCCCAGCAACACCGGGCCAATGGCAATGTTGCCGCCAGCGGCGGTTTTCAGAAGGTTGTACGAAATGTTGGCCGCATCAATGTTCGGCAGCACCAGCAGATTGGCGTCGCCGATCAACGTGCTGTTGGGCATCAGCGCGTGGCGCGCGGCGCCATCGAGTGCCACATCGCCGTGCATCTCGCCATCCACTTCCAGCCAGGGGGCCTGCTCACGCAGCAGTTCCAGCACGCGACGCATCTTCACCGCGCTGGGCTGGTTGCTCTGTCCAAAATTGCTGTGCGACAGCAGCGCCGCTTTCGGATGCAGACCAAAGCGCATCATTTCCTCGGCCGCCATCACGGTGATTTCGGTCAGCTCCTCCGCGCTCGGGTCGTAGTTGACATGGGTGTCCACCAGAAAGATCTGGCGACCGGGCAGCATCAGGCCGTTCATGCAGGCGTAGATGCCCACGTCCTGCGGCGTGCTCTGGGCGCCGCCGGGCCGCTTGCCAATGACCTGGTCGATGTAGTGAAGATGCATCGACGTCGTGCCCCAGGTGCCGCAGATCAGGCCGTCGACGTCGCCGTTGTGCAGCAGCATGGCGCCGATCAGCGTCAGGCGCCGGCGCATTTCGATCTTGGCCATCTGCACCGTCATGCCCTTGCGTTCGGTCATGCGATGGTAGGTCTGCCAGAAGCCCCGATAGCGGTGATCCTGCTCGACGTTGACCACGTCGTAGTCCAGTTCTTCCTTCAGCCGCAGGCCGAACTTGACGATGCGCTGGGCGATCACGGCCGGGCGACCGATCAGCGTGGGCCGCGCGATGGCTTCGTCGACCACGATCTGCGCGGCGCGCAGCACGCGCTCTTCTTCGCCCTCCGCGTAGGCCACCCGCTTTTTCAGTGCCTGGCGCGCGGCCAGGAAAATCGGCTTCATCGTCGTGCCCGAGGCATAGACGAAGCTCTGAAGCTTCTCGCGATAAGCGTCCATGTCGCCAATCGGACGCAGCGCCACGCCGCTGTCGGCCGCCGCCTGCGCCACCGCCGGCGCGATCTTCATCATCAGCCGCGGATCAAACGGTTTGGGGATCAGGTACTCCGGCCCGAAGGCCAGTTGCTCGCCAACGTAGGCCGCCGCCACCACTTCGCTCTGCTCGGCCTGCGCCAGTTCGGCAATCGCGTGCACGGCGGCGATTTCCATCTCGATCGTGATGGTCGACGCACCCGCGTCCAGCGCGCCGCGGAAGATGTATGGAAAGCACAGCACATTGTTGACCTGGTTCGGATAGTCCGAACGACCGGTGGCCATGATGGCGTCGTCACGCACGGCTTTCACTTCTTCGGGCAGGATCTCCGGCGTCGGATTGGCCAGCGCAAAGATCAGCGGGCGCGCGGCCATCCGGCGCACCATGTCGGGCTTGAGCACACCGCCCGCCGACAGCCCCAGAAACACGTCCGCGCCGTCGATCACTTCGGCCAGCGTGCGCTGCCCGGTGGGCTGGGCGAACTGGATCTTGTCCTCGTCCATCAGCTCGGTGCGGCCCTGGTAGACCACACCCGCCAGGTCGGTGACCCAGATGTTCTCGCGCGGAATGCCCAGCTTGACCAGCAGGCCCAGACAGGCCAGCGCCGCCGCGCCCGCACCGGAAGTCACCAGTTTCACCTTCTGCGGATCCTTGCCGGCAACCTTCAGGCCGTTCAGGATGGCCGCGCCGACAGTGATGGCGGTGCCATGCTGGTCATCGTGGAAAACCGGGATCTTCATGCGTTCGCGCAGCTTGCGCTCCACGATGAAGCAGTCGGGCGCCTTGATGTCTTCCAGATTGATGCCGCCGAAAGTGGGCTCCAGCGCAGCGATGATCTCCACCAGCTTGTCCGGGTCTTTCTCGTTGATCTCGATGTCGAACACGTCGATGCCCGAGAACTTCTTGAACAGCACCGCCTTGCCTTCCATCACCGGCTTGCCGGCGAGCGCACCGATGTCACCGAGCCCCAGCACCGCGGTTCCGTTGGTGATGACGCCCACCAGGTTGCCCCGGCTGGTGTACTTGAAGGCGGCCGCCGGGTCTTTCACGATCTCTTCGCACGGCGCGGCCACTCCGGGCGAATACGCGAGTGCCAGGTCGTGCTGGTTGACCAGTTGTTTGGTCGGCGCGATGGCGATCTTGCCGGGCGTGGGGAATTCGTGATACTCCAGCGCGGCGCGGCGCAGCTGCTCACGCTTGTCGTTGGAAAGAGGGGTTTCGCCGGGCATGTGATGTCTCCTGTGGGATCGGCCACGCAGCGGACCGACCATGCACTCTTGTAAGGGTTACGGATTGTAGAACCCAGCCCGGGAAAACCCGCTGTTGGAATCACCCGCCAAGGGTGCCTGACTTTTTACTTTCATGCAAAGATGGACCGGCAGCCACGCACCTATCTGCGCGCGCCGATTTCTGAACTCACCCTGAACCGCTCATGCCCCACATTGAAACCGATTACCTGATCATTGGCGCTGGCGCGGTGGGGTTGGCGTTTGCCGATACGCTGCTCGACGAAACCGATGCCCACATCACCATCGTCGATCGGCACGGCAAGCCGGGCGGCCACTGGAACGACGCCTATTCCTTCGTCGCGCTGCACCAGCCTTCTGCCTTCTACGGCGTCAACTCGCTGGAACTGGGCACCAACCGCAAAGACACGATTGGCATCAACAAGGGCCTGTATGAGTTGGCGTCCGGCCCCGAAGTCAGCGGCTACTTCAGCCGGGTGATGCACCAGAAGCTGCTGCCCAGTGGCCGCGTGAGCTACCACCCGATGAGCGACTACTCGGGCGATGGCCGATTTGTATCGCTGCTGTCAGGCGCGCAGACCGAAGTGAAGGCGCGCAAACGGGTCGTCGACGCCACCTATTACGGCACCTCCGTCCCTTCCACCCACAAGCCCAAATACCGTGTCGCCGAAGGCGTGCGCCTGGTCCCGCCCAATGCCTTGCCAGGGCTCTGGCAGCAAGCGGGCGAGCGAGCGGCGCACTACACCGTCATCGGCGCCGGCAAGACCGCGATGGACGTGGTCGTCTGGCTGCTGCAAAGCGGCGCCCTGCCGGACAGCATCAGCTGGGTCATGCCGCGCGATTCCTGGCTGGTGAACCGCCTGCATACCCAACCCGGCATGGAGTTCTTCCAGGAGTCGATGGGCGGACAGGCCGACCAGATGGAAGCCATTGCCAACGCCAGCTCGGTGGACGACCTGTTCGCACGGCTGGAAGCGAGCGGCCAGATGCTGCGCATCTATCCGGACCACAAACCCGAGATGTTTCACTACGCCACCATGTCCACCGGCGAAGTTGAATTGCTGCGCCAGGTCCGCAACGTCATCCGGATGGGGCACGTGCAGGCGGTGGAGGCAGATGGCCCGGTGCTGGACCAGGGGCGCGTGCCGATGCCTCCCGGCACGCTGTACATCGATTGCACCGCGTCGGCCGTCCAGCAACGCCCGGCGCAGCCGATCTTCCAGCCCGGCAAGCTGGTATTGCAAATCGTGAGAGCGCCGTTTCCGACCTTCAGTGCCGCGCTGGTGGCGTGGGTTGAAGCCCACCTGGACGATGACAAGCAGAAAAACCGCATGTGCAGCGTGGTAACTTTCCCGCAAAACCCGGCCGGCTATCTGGGCGCCACCCTGGTGAGCATGATGAATCAGTTCCAGTGGTCGCAGGACAAGGCGCTGCGCGCGTGGATACGCAACAGCCGCCTGGACGGGTTCGCGAAAATGGTCGCATCGGTCGACGCGGCCGACACTGAGAAGGTCGCGATCCTGACCCGGTTGCGAACGCTGGTCCCGGCAGCAATGGCCAACGCGCAGAAACTGATGGCGCAGGAAACTTGAGCGCCTGCGGGTGCCGGGCCATCGGCTGGCGCCGCGAAAGGAGCGAGTCGCACATTGCGGCCATTGGACGTACTTTGCTGAACCGGCTTCAAAAAGAGGCCTTGCTTATCACGAACGACCTCTTATAGTGACGGCAACTGGCCTCCGCGAGGCCGCGCCCCCCGACCCGCAGCATTCCCCGTCCGAAAGAACCCGTCATGCAGAAAATCAGCACCTACCTCGCCTGGGTGGCGACCGCGATCATTGCCGCGCTCGTCGTACTGAACTGGAACGTGATGATGGCCAACGCGCAGATTGACCTGCTGTTCCTGCAGATCAGCGCACCACTGGGCGTGGTCATGCTGGCGGCGGCGGGCGGGTTGTTCGCGATCTTCTTCGTGCTTTACCTGCGCAATCAGATCAGCTCGCTGATGGAAACACGCCGCCTGCTCAAGGAAGTACAGCGCGCCCATGATCTGGCCGACAAGGCCGAAGCGTCACGCATCGAAAACCTGCACAAGCTCATCTCGACCGAATTCCGCCTTCTCAACGAGCGGCTGAGCCTGAGCGAGCGTGTCTCCACCGCCGCCGTTGCCGCTGAAAGCGGCAAGCCCGACGACGGCGAGTTTCGCCCGGTCTCGCTGACCGAGATCGTCTCGCGAAACTGAGGCGCGGCCCCGCCGGCAACTGCGTTTCCTCGCTCTGAGCCAGACTGCGGGGCTGGCCCCTGCACCTATTGATGCTTGCCTTTGTCCCAGCCCGCCCTGCCTATCGTGCGCTCGGCCACCTCTGACGGCCAGGGCTCGAGCTCGGTTGCCATGGTGTCGTTCCAGCGGTTCAGATAGCCAAACAGCGCGATGGCCGCAACGATCTCGACGATCTGGCCGTCGTCATAGTGCTTCTTCAGTTCGTCAAAATCCGCCGCCTCGGCCTCGTTGGGCAGGCGCGCCGCCTTCATCGCCAGCGAAATGGCGGCGCGCTCGGCGGGGTTGAAAAGCGCACTTTTTTCAAAGTCCCACAGCGCGGCAATCTTTTCGTCCGGCACCTGGTAGATGCTGGACAGGTTGGCCATGTGCGACTGGCAGTAGCGGCAGCCGGCGGCAAAGCTGCAGGCCAGACTGACCAGCATCTTGGTCGACTCGGGCACCGTGCCCTCGTACAGCACCGCCTGGTTCAGCGCCATGAAGGCGCGCACGATGTTCGGGCGCCGCACCATGGTCATGATGCTGTTGGGCGTGAAGCCGCGCGTCTTCTGGTAATGGGCAAAACGCTCGGCAATGTCGGGTTCGGCCACGTCGGCCAGCGCAACCGGGTTCAGGTGGGGCATGTTGTTGTCTCCTCGCACAAAGAACGGCCGCCCGGCGCCGGATGCGCGCGGGCGGTGATTCATTCTGCACAGAAGACCGGGCAGGCGCCCGACCGCAAAGCTGGCCCCTCGGCCCGCTGTCAGGCAGGAAGGCCCTTTCCTGCGGGGGACCCCCCTGCTCTGTTTGCCCAGATTTTTTGATATTTTTTGGCTGTAGCCAGCGTCAAATGGTCAGTTTCAGCTATTGTTTTCGGAGTTGACGGACGTTGCTGTCAGCCCCCTCGACGCGTTGCCGGGCCCAGTTGGGCGGCAGTTCGTGCAGCACGGCAGCCGCATTCAGCGAGCGGATCGGCACCTTGACGTCCATCGGTATGCGCTGGTGCGCCTGCAGCGCCATGTAGCGCAGCGCGCTCACGCGCAGGAACGAGGCGAAGTTGCCGACCTCGCCGCGCGCTACCACCAGCTCGTCATACAGCTTTTCGATCAGCTGCACCACGCCCATGCCGTCACGCAGGCCGATTTCTTCGAGCACGTCCCAGTACAGGTTCTCCAGCCGGATGCTGGTGACCACGCCGTGCAGCCGCACCGATCGCGTGCGGCTGGCGTAGCTGTCGGGGCTGGCGCTGATGAAGATTTCACACATGGCTGGTCTCCTGTCGGGTGCCGCCTGCAGCGGCGCGGCGGGTCGGGCACCGTGCCCGCCCGCCATTCTTCCTGGTTTGTCCGCGCGCTTCAGTGGGTGATTTTCGTCCCCAGCACCGCCAGGAACTGGGCAATCCACGCCGGGTGCGCAGGCCAGGCCGGCGCGGTGACATAGTTACCGTCGGTCACTGCCTGGTCCACCGCAATGTTGGCATAGGTGGCGCCGGCCAGTTCCACCTCGACCTGGCAGGCCGGGTAGGCGGAAATCGTCTTGCCCTTGATGTCGCCGGTGGCCGCCAGCAGCTGGGCACCATGGCAGATGGCCGCCACCGGCTTGCCGCTGCCGGTGAAGTGCTTGACCAGCGTCATCACGATCGCGTGCATGCGCAGGTATTCGGGGCCACGGCCACCCGGGATGACCAGCGCGTCGTAATTCTCCGGCTTGATGTCGGCCATGGTGGCGTTGAGCGTGAAGCGGTGACCGGGCTTCTCGCTGTAGGTCTGCGCGCCTTCGAAATCGTGAATGGCGGTCATGATGAAGTCGCCGGCCTTCTTGTCCGGCGCCACCGCGTGCACCGTGTGGCCCACGGCCTGCAGCGCCTGAAACGGCACCATGGTTTCGTAGTCTTCGCAGTAGTCGCCACAGATCATCAACAGCTTCTTGCCCATATTTGTCTCCTGGGGTGGTTTATGGAGCAGCCATTGTTGGCGGCACCCGCGCACAGCGGGTAACAGCGGATTACTTCAACGCGTCGCCGGAAGCCGCGGCGTGCCCCGGTTGCCTGGCACTTGTCTGTGGGCTCGCCGGAGCGGGCGCTACAGAAAAAGAGCCGCCTGGCAGACTGGTCCATTCAGGATTGACAGTGGCGTTGCCCTTTGCGTCCGACTTGATTCACGGCAGGACGATCGAAAAACACGCGCGGGTCGGGCGATGTCGTCAGAAGTTGGCCGCATCCCGCAAGTCAACAGCAACGGCATCAATGCAGCGCCAGCCAGATCTCGTTGCGCCGCATGAACCATGGCGTGAAGGGCGCGTTGTATCGCGCCAGAACGGGCTCGCCCTGGGTGGCGACGCCCGCCTCTTCCAGGGCCGCCTTCAACTCGCCCAGGTGCTCCAGGTAGTTGGCCTGTGACCAGGTGCCCGAGTAACGGATGACGGCCCAGTTGCCGGCCGGTACCTCCCGCAGCTGCACGCGCGGGTCGATCGGCTCGGGCGCTGTCGCCAGCGTCACCCCTTTGGGCAAAACGAACTGCACCCGCATGCCGCCCGGCACGGCGGCCTGGGTCACGGGCGCGGTCATCTCCATCTTCACGGGCACGGCGGTCTGGGTCACAGGCGCTGTCATCGCGAACTTCTTCTCGCCCTTGTTCTTGCCGAAGATGTAGCCGGCAAGAATCGGGAAGGCTTTGCTGCCGGCGTCTTCAGGCGAACTGTCCAGCACCACCTCGGCAACGACGTAGGGCATGTACCGGCGCAACTCCACCGTGTCGAGCTTCCGGGTGACTTCGTAGTCAGGTTCTTCGATCGCGTGGCTGAACAAGGGCATGGTGGCGAGTATGACCAGAAGCAGAAGAGGTCGCATGGTGGCAGGCAAGGCAGAAGAGCAGCAATGAGGATGTGAGACGGTGCTTGGGCGTCGGCTCGCGAAGGGTCGTTCGGCGTTTTGGCGGCCGTTCAGGTCCGGTCTCGCTGCTGCGCGGATGTCGAGTATTTCTGGCGCCGAGCGCCATGCCGCGACATTGCAGGCAGCATCAGGCCTTCGTGCAAGGCCACGTGCTCGAGCGCCGCTTCGAATTGCGCGCGGGAAACGGCTGCAGTTTGCCCCAGGTAAGCGTGAAGCTCGGCGTCCGCAGCATGGCGGTTTGCGCAATCGGCGCTGTAGGACTCGAAGTGCGACAACTGCATGAGCAGCTCGGCCACGTGGCGGGGGCACTCGCAGGAGATGGTTGTGGCGCGGCTCGCGAAGTCAGCCAAAGCCGCATCGTCCCAGCGGCGTGGCGGCACGGGCTCGGCTGAACTCAGGTCAGCGACCGCATCCGGCGCCGGTCGTAAGTTTGTTGTGGTCGCCGTTGACAGCGCGCACAGCCATTGCGCCAGCACGGCGTCCGGCTGCGGCTCGCGCAGCAAGAACGTGCCGTCCGTCGCCAGGGCGTCGCACACGCGCTCGGCAGCAAAGCCGTATAACACCGCTTTCGGCAGCCCGGCCAGGGCTGGCGCAGCGGCGTCGATGGCAGCCAGCCAGTCCGCCTGCAGGTGAGGCGCGTGCAGCAGCACGGCGTCTGCATCCGATGTACCTGGCGTCGCGGCGGCCTGCGCGGCGTCGTCGAACGGGCCGAGCAGCACCAGGGGCCGGCTGAGCCGGCGCAACAGCGCGGGCCGCTGCAGGCGGGCACCCAGCGCGGCGCCGATCACCACAAGCCGCCAGGGCCGAACACTCGGGCGGCTGTCAGCCGCTTCGCGCAACCCTTTCCCGGTAGCCGCCAGCGCCTGCTCGTGCGTGGAAGCCACGCGCTGCAGCTGCGCCATGTTCATTGTGGCCAGGCTGCCGATCGCGTGGCCGAGGTCCGTCAACCGCTTCAGCAAGGCCAGGCGACGCACGTCGTCGGCTGAATAAAGGCGCTGGCCACCCCCCGGTAGCGCCGGACGGGTCAACCCATAACGCCTTTCCCAGACCCTCAAGGTCGCCACCGGCATGCGCAGCATGCGAGCCACTGCGCCACTGCGATGGACCGGCCGGCCAGACACATCGGCTGCTAGCTGTTGAGGCGGCTGAGGCTGATCGCTGGATTTCATAGGCTGACAAACAAAATACCTCGAATGAAGCCGAATTGAATCACATTTCGCGGCAATTGAAACTACAAATCCACTATTGAACTCATGGTGAATCGGATATCGCTAGAGTTCTCATCATGACAACGTCAAATCCGCGCCTTCTCACCGTGCTGCAAACCTGGCGCGCCGGAGAAGGCTCCACGTCCTCGCTTTCTGTCGTGGGCTTGCCGCCCGGGCGTGGCGGGCATCCGTTCCGGCGAGGCGCGAACTCGCACCCCAGCCGACTCAAAGCCCGATGACGCTGCGCCCCACTGGCTTTCGCGGCAACAAAGCTGCCTTGCCGATCAAGCCTTGCGCCAACTGCGGCCAACCCATGAGCTGGCGCCGCAACTGGGCGAAGAACTGGGCCGAGGTGAAGTTCTGCTCCGAAGCTTGTCGTCGCGGCAAGGGTCGAAGTGCCTGAGTTGCGAAACCTGATCATCGTGCTGGGGGACCAGCTCGACCTTGACGCTGCCGCCTTTGATGGCTTCGATGCGGGCGTGGATGCCGTCTGGATGGCGGAGGTGGACGAGGAGTCGACCCACGTGTGGTCGAGCAAGCCGCGCACAGCCCTTTTCCTGTCGGCGATGCGGCACTTCGCGCTGGCGCTGCAAGCCGCCGGCCGCACGTTGCACTACACCCGTCTGGACACGCCCCGCAGCGAGGCCAGCCTGCAGGCGCAATTGGCAGCCGACATCCTGCGCCTGCGGCCCGAGCGGCTGGTGATGACCGCCCCGGGTGATTGGCACGTGCTGCAGGCCCTCCAGGCCGTGGCAGCAGCCAGCGGCCTGCCTCTGGAGATTCGCGAGGACCGCCACTTCTTCTGCAGCGTCCGCGAGTTCGCGGCGCACGCCCGGGGCCGCAAATCGCTGCGCATGGAGTTCTTCTACCGCGAGCAGCGCAAGCGACATCGCGTGCTGATGAACGGCGATGCGCCAACGGGCGGCCAGTGGAACTTCGACGTCGACAACCGCGAGGCGTTCGGCGCTGCCGGGCCGGGTGATCTCCCCGCGCGCGCGTCATTCGCGCCCGATGCCGTTACGCGCGAAGTCATCGCGCTGGTCAACAACCGATTTGCGTCACACCCCGGTCGGCTGGACAGCTTTGCCTGGCCGGTGACTCGCACGCAGGCGCTGCAGTCCCTGCAAACTTTCGTCAAGGAGCGACTGCCGCTGTTCGGCCGCTACCAGGACGCGATGTGGCCGGGTGACCCGTGGCTGTACCACGCGCACCTGTCTGCTGCCCTCAACCTGAAGTTGCTGAACCCGCGTGAAGTTGTGGCTGCGTCCGAAGCAGCGTACCTCGAAGGCCGCGTGCCCCTGGCCAGCGCCGAAGGCTTCATCCGCCAGATCCTCGGCTGGCGCGAATACGTGCGCGGCATCTACTGGACCCGGATGCCCGGTTACCTTGAGCGCAACGCGCTGGGCGCCCGGGAAGATCTGCCCGCTTGGTACTGGACCGGCGCCACCGACATGGACTGCCTGCGTGATGCGCTCGCGCAGACGCTCACGCACGGCTACGCCAACCACATTCAACGCCTGATGGTCACCGGCCTGTACGCACTGATGCTGGGTGTCGATCCGAAACAGGTTCACGCGTGGTACCTGGCGGTCTATGTTGATGCGGTGGAGTGGGTCGAGCTGCCCAACACGCTGGGCATGAGCCAGTACGCCGACGGCGGTGAGATGGGCAGCAAACCCTATATCGCCACCGGCAAATACATCCAGCGCATGAGCCCGCACTGCAAAGGCTGCCGCTACGACCCGGCGCAGCGCAGCGGCGACACAGCCTGCCCTTTTACGACCCTTTACTGGGATTTCCTGATGCGCCATGAAGCAGCACTGGCCCGCAACCCGCGCATGGCGCTGCAGGTGAAAAACGTGGCCCGACTGAACGACGAGCAGAAACGGGCGGTGCACGAACGCGCGGCAGCCATCCGGTGCGGCAAGGTCGGAGCGGCGGCTGGTGCCAGCGTCGAGGTCGATGCCGCTCACGGGTTCGCTCGGCATGCTTGAGACCTTTGCGCCCACGGTTGCGGCCGCCCACGCCCGCATTGGCGCGGTGCGGCCGGCTGCCTACGCCCGCACGCGCAACGCGCTCGACGGCGCGGTGACAGGGCTCTCGCCTTACATCACACACGGGTTTGTCACGCTGACCGATGTGCTGGCCGGCGTCTGTGCACGCCAGCCGCTGGACATGCAGCACAAGTTTGTCTTCGAGCTTGGCTGGCGCGCCTACTACCGCCATGTCTGGGGGCATCGCGGTGAAGGCATCCTGCAATCGCTGCATGAAGGGCCGCTGCCAGACCACGCCTACGCAGGCGAACTGCCGGCCGACATCCGGCAAGGCTGCACCGGTGTGCCGGTGGTGGACGAGGCGGTGCGCACGCTCTACGCTACCGGCATGCTGCACAACCACGCCCGCATGTGGCTGGCCAGCTACGTCGTTCATGTGCGCAAGGTGCACTGGCGCGCGGGCGCTGACTGGCTGTACTCCCACCTTCTCGACGGCGACCTGGCCAGCAACCACCTCAGCTGGCAGTGGGTCACCGGTACAGCCAGCCGCAAGCCCTACCTCTTCAACGCCGACAACGTGGCCCGCTATGCACCGACCCATTGGCACAGCCCCGGCAGCGCGATCGACACGTCTTACGAGGCGCTTGACCGGATGGCGCGCCGGAATGGCCCGCAAGCATCCGCGGAGGCACCGGTACACACTGGCGACGGAGACCGGGCGGAACCGTCCCTGCGCTGCGAGCCGCCCGACGAGCTGCAAGCGTCAGCCCCGGACCCCCGGCTCGTGAACGGCCGGGACGTCTGGCTGATCCACCCATGGAGCCTGGGTCCACCGCCGGTTCTGGCACCTGACACCCTGCTGCTGGGCCTGTTTGTCAGCGACTTCCACCGCACAAGGCCGTGGAGCGAACGGCGCTGGCGCTTCGTGGGCACGCGGATGGCCGAACTGACTTCGCAGCACTGGTACGGCGACGCCGCCGCCATCGGGGCTGCGCTGGCCGGCGCACGTCGCGTGCGCTGCCTTGCCGAGCCGCATCTGGCACCGTGGCTGACCCGATGGGCCGAATGCCAGGCTGCACCGGCCCTGTTCGCGGCCGTCGAGCGGCGCTGCGACTCGTTTTCGCAATGGTGGTTTCGCACCTCGCACGGGCTGTCGACCGCCGTCGACCTGCTGACGGCCGAAGACGCGCTCGCACGGTGACACCGTGACGCAATCCATCACCGTGCAATTGAATCGCCCGGCATGCGCCCCAGGCGAACCCTTTACCGCTTAAGGAAATCTCATGACATCCATTGCCCTCATCACCGGCGCCAGCGGCGGAATCGGCCGCGCCCTGGCCCGTCAGTTGCATGCCCGGGGTTGCCGTGTCGTGGCGGTGGGCCGGGGTGCCGACCGCCTGGCCGACGTCGATGCGGACGTGCGCATCGCCGCAGACACGACCACGCCAGAAGGCGCCGCACAGGCGGTAGCGGCTTGCCAGGACGCCTTTGGTGCGGCGCCCTCGCTGCTGGCGCACTGCGTCGGCAGCACGCTCATTGCCCCCTTGCACCGCACCCGCATCGATGCCTACCGGGAGGTGATGCGCGTCAACCTGGACAGCGCCGTGTTCATGCTACAGGCCTGGATCGCGGCGCTCCAGGGCGGCCCCGGGGCCGCCGTTTTCGCCAGTTCGGTGGTGGCGCGCATCGGCGTGGCCAACCACGAGGCCATCGCTGCGGCGAAAGGCGGCGTCGAGGCCCTGGTGCGCAGCGCAGCGGCCACGTATGCCGCGCAAGGCTTGCGCGTGAACGCAGTCGCGCCCGGCATGACCGAAACGGCCATGACGGTGAGCATGCTGAAAATGCCCGCGATGCGCGAGGGCGCCGCGCGGCAGTACCCGTTGGGCGGCGTTCAGACGGCGGACCAGGTGGCCGACGCCATGGCCTGGCTGCTGGGCGACGGCGCGGCCCGCCTGACCGGACAGGTCATTGCGGTCGATGGCGGTTTCACCACCGTGCGGCCGCTCGTTAAGTAATTGCAGCAACCATCAGGAGTTTCGAATGAGCGACGACCCTCGCTGCTGCGGCAGCGGCACCTGCATCATTGACACCGAAGGTCGATGCTGGTGCGGCCAGCAATGGGACGGGCAGATCATGTGCCATGCGCCACAGCCTGCGGTTGTAGCGGTCCTTCCCGCGGATGACTGCAAGAGCTGCACACCAGCGCTGGACGAGCCCTGCCCCTGAAGCAACCGCAATGGCCTGCTGCGGGCACAACGCCCCATGCCCGCGCCAGCCTGCGCCGCGCCCAATCACGGCAAACGGATCACGCCACAGGCCAGGCGTGCGCCGGAATTGCCGGTAGGCTGGGTTTTAAAGTCGTCCGGGTCCTTGTGCACGATCAGGCCCTTGCCGACGATGCTGGTCGGGCCGTCTTTCAACGTCAGGCTGGTTGACTCGAAATCGATCCTGGCCACGCCCTTGTCGTCGGCCTTGAGCGACGGCAGGTCGCCCACGTGGTGCGCGCCGTGCCCGTACTGGCCATGCGCTGCGCCGCCCGGGTTGAAGTGGCCGCCGGTGCTCATGCCGTCGCCGCTGGAGCAGTCGCCCTTTTCATGCACATGGAAGCCGTGCTCGCTGTTGGGTCTGAGGCCGCTGACCTCCCCGGTCACTTTCAGCGTGTTGCCCGTCTGGGCAAACGAAACCTTGCCGACTGTCGTATTGCCCCGTGTGGGCTGCAGATTGGCGCCCGCCTGCATGTCCGGTCTGGGCGTGGCACAAGCCGCAAGGCCCAGCAACAAGGCGCCAATGGCTGCAAGGCGCAGAAGGGGTTCGGAATCCGCTTGAAACTCGGTCATGGAAATCTCCACAGGTTTGAAGCTCAGGACTTGCGGCCCAGCAAGGCATAGAGCAGGATGGCACCAAACGTGGCGGTGCCGATGCCACCGAGCGCAAAACCGCCGAACCTCAATGTGAAGTCACCCGTGCCAAGCACCAGCGTCACAGCGGCCACGATCAGATTGGCATTGTTGGAGAAATCCACCTTGTTGTCGACCCAGATCTTGGCCCCGGCGACCGCAATCAAACCGAAAACCACGATGCTCACGCCGCCCATCACCGGCAGCGGTATCGCCTGAATCACCGCGCCGAACTTGGGGCTGAAGCCCAGCAGCACCGCAATCAGCGCAGCCACCAGAAACACGGCGGTCGAGTAGATGCGCGTGGCCGCCATCACGCCGATGTTCTCGGCATAGGTGGTCACGCCGGTGCCGCCCGCACTGCCCGAGACCATGGTGGCAATGCCATCGCCGATGAAGGCGCGGCCCAGGTACGGGTCGAGGTTGCGGCCGGTCATCGCGGTCACCGCCTTGATGTGGCCCAGGTTCTCGGCCACCAGGATGATGGCCACCGGCGCGATCAGCAGCATGGCGCTGACATTGAACACCGGCGCGGTAAAGCCCGGCAGGCCCAGCCAGGCCGCGCTGGCAATGCCCGACAGGTCCATCGGCTTGCCCATCCCCAGGCCGTTGGTCAGCACCGCGTAGATCACGCTGGCGACGATCAGTCCCACCAGAATCAGCAGGCGCTGGATCATGCCTCGCGTCATAACCGCCACCAGGCCGACGCTGACGAAGGTGACCACCTGCATCCAGCTGTCGAAGTTGCTGGCCGCCATGTTCTTCACCGGAATGCCGGCCAGGTTCAGTCCGATCACCGCGACCACCGATCCGGTCACCACCGGCGGCATGAAGCGCTCGATCCAGCCGGTGCCGATGGCCTGCACGATGAAGCCGATCAGCGTGTAGAGCGCCCCGCAGGCAATGATGCCGCCCAGCGCCACGCCCAGGTTGGCATTCGGACCCTTGCCGGCGTAGGCCGTGGCCGCGATCACGACGCCAATGAAGGCAAAGCTGGAGCCCAGGTAACTGGGCACCTTGCCGCCGGTGATCAGAAAGAAGATCAGCGTGCCGATGCCGCTCATCAGGATGGCAATATTGGGGTCAAAACCCATCAGGATCGGCGCCAGCACCGTGGCGCCGAACATCGCGATGACATGCTGCACGCCCATCACCGCCGTCTGCGGCCAGGGCAGGCGCTCGTCGGGGGCGATCACACCGCCGCCTTGCAGAACACCGGCGCTCTTTTCGGTCCAGTCAAACAGGCCCATGTTCAGCCTCCCCGGCGGCCGCTGAAACCGCTGCAGAGCGGGGCGGCGGCTCGCCCCCGGTGGTGAATGTTCAGGCCGCACGGCAGGCATCGCTTCATCGGGGAACTCCGGTCAGAGGGAAGCCGGCATCGTAGTCGGCTTCTTGACGTGGCTCAAGACCGGCAGCGACTTCACTGATAGTCTCGCGCCATGAAAGTGATTGTGAAATGGGGCGTCGCGGGCGCTGCCGTGGTGGTGGTAGCGGGCGCGGCCCTGCTGCTGGGCGGGCGCGGTGCGGCCGTCCAGACCACCGCTGTGCAGCGCGGTGCCATCGTGCAGTCGGTCGTGGCGACCGGCCGGGTGAACGCGCCAGCGCGCATGGACATCGGCTCCGAAGTCACCGCCACCGTACTCGAAGTGCCGGTGCGCGAAGGTGACCGCGTGAAGGCCGGCGACCTGCTGGTGCGCCTGTCGGACGCCGAAGCGCGTGCCACGCTGGCGCAGGCGCGCGCTGCCCTGGTGGAAGCGCGGGCACGCGCACGTCAGCAGACCAGTGTCACCGGTCCGGTATCGCGCCAGGCCGTATTGCAGGCGCAGGCCAACTACAAGGCCGCTGAACTCGAATACCAGCGCGCCACCGAACTCGTGGCCAAGGGCTTCTTCTCGCAGCAGAAGCTCGACGACGCCAAGCGGGCGATGGACACCGCCATGACCGCCGTCGCCACGGCCGAATTCCAGGCCCAGGCCAACGACCCCGGCGGCGTCGAACCCGCACTGGCCGCCGCCCGGGTGGTGCAGGCTGAAGCCGCCGTTGCCGCCGCCGAAGCCCGGCTGAACCGGCTGCAGATCCGCGCGCCGGTCGATGCGGTGGTGCTGGCCCGCAACGTGGAGCCCGGCAGCATGGCGCAGCCGGGCCGCACGCTGGTGGCGCTGGCGGCGCAAGGCGACGTGCGCATCGACGCCGCCGTCGATGAAAAACACCTGCGTCTGCTCGCCCCCGGCATGGCCGCACGCGCTGTGGCCGACGCCTTCCCCGGTCAGCCCTTTGATGCACAGCTCACCTGGATCGCCCCGGCGGTCGACCCACAGCGCGGCTCGGTCGACGTGCGCCTGGCGGTACCCAAGGCGCCCGCCTTTTTGCGGCCCGACATGACCGTCTCCGTCGAAATGGTGGGTGGTGCCAAAAAAGACGCGCTGGTGTTGCCATCCGGCGCGGTACGCGACGCCGACCGCGAAACCCCCTGGGTGCTGGTGCTGCAAGACGGGCGCGCCGTGCGTGCGCCGGTCAAGCTGGGCCTGCGCGGCATCGGCTCGGTGGAAATTCTGGAAGGCCTGAAGGAAGGCGACTCCGCCATTCCCCAGACCGAAAAGGCCCTGCCCGGCGACAAGGTGCACGCGGCCCGCCCGCTTGCGGGTGCCAAGGGAATGGAAGTGCCGTCCTACATCTCCCGCTGAGCGCGGCGTCATCCTTCAATCGCCCCCAATGCGAAACCGCGCCGCCCTGAGCCCCTGGTCCCGCTGGATGCCGTTCGAGCTGTTGGTGGCGCTGCGTTTTCTGCGCGAAGGGCGCATGCAAAGCGCGCTGATCCTGGCTGGCGTGACCGGCGGCGTGGCGGTGATCATCTTCCTCACGCAGCTCATCAACCAGTTGCAAAGCACCATCATCGACCGCGTGATGGGCTCGCAGGCGCACGTGGTGGTGCGCCCTCTGGAAGAAACCACCCGCCGCGTGCCCGGCGCCGCAGATGCCGCCATGCCAGCCGCCAGCGCGCCGCCGTCGGTCGCCGCGCTGGTGCAGCCGCGCGAGCAGCGCCTGCGCCCGGTGGATCAGTGGGAGCGCATCGCCGCGCTGGCCGCCGCCACGCCGGGCGTGCTGGCAGTCTCACCGGTGGTCAGCGGCCCGGCCTTTGTTGCCCGGGGCGCCAGCAGCAAGAGCGTGGCACTGATGGGCGTGGTGCCCGACGCCTACCGCCGCGTGGTGCGCATGGACACCTACATGACGCGCGGGCGCTTCGATGTTGCCGGCACGGGCGCGCTGATCGGCACCGATCTGGCGCAGGACCTCGGCGTGACCCTGGGCGACAAGCTGCGCGTCACCACCGCCAACGGCGCCAGCGAAACGCTGGACATCACCGGCATCTTCGACATGGGCAACCGCGACCTGAACCGGCGCTGGGTTTTCGTCACGCTCAAGCTGGCGCAGACGCTGCTGGACCTGCCGGGCGGCGTCTCCAACATCGACCTCACGGTGAAAGACCTGTTCGGCGCCGATGCCGTGGCCGACGCACTGCGCGCCCAGACCGGCCTGACGGTGGAAAGCTGGATGCAGACCAACGCGGGGCTGCTCAATGCGCTGTCGAACCAGTCGGTCTCCAACAACCTGATCCGCAGCTTTGTCATCATCATCGTGGCGCTGGGCATCTCCAGCGTGCTGGTGGTCAGCGTGGTGCAAAAGCGCCGCGAGATCGGCATCCTGCGCGCCATGGGCACCGGGCGGCGGCGCATCATGGCCGTCTTCCTGCTGCAGGGCGGGCTGGTCGGGCTGGTGGGCTCGGTGCTGGGTTCGGCACTCGCGTATGCCCTGCTGGTCGTGTTTTCGCACGTGTTCAAAAGCCCCGACGGCAGCGCCATGTTCGCCGCCCAGCTCGACCCGATGCTGGTGGTGCTTGCGTCCGTCGTGGCCTGCGCGGTGGGCCTGGCTGCCGCAGCGATTCCCGCCCGTAGTGCTGCAAGGATGGATCCGGTGCAGGCGATCCGGTCGTGAACGCTGGTTCTGCCGGCACGAAGGCAGGCGTTGACCCCAATCAGGGTCCAGTTACTGGTCGTTGAACGTCCAATATGCAGCGAAAGCGGGTACTCGTCGAATGAACCTGGCGGGCCGGTCCCGGCCAGAAGCTGTCGTTCCTCATTTTTTCTTAGGGCAGTCGTTCCGTAGCCCGGCGGTTGCGGCCAACTGTTCTCAATCACTAATTCAGCGCCCCGATCACCAGACTGGATTCATCGAAGACCGCAAACGCAGCCTGACTGGATTTAGGAACGAATCCAGGGGCTGCAAAGCCGACCAACTGAATACCGTTGGCCAGTTGCACGGTGACTTCGCTGTCGGAGCTTCGCGAGGTTCGCCTGACGGTGCCCATAACGGCATTACTTGCCGTACCGGAAGCGACCTCAGACAGCACCTGGATGGCGGTAGCTTTGCACATGACTAACACTTCCAGCCCGGCTTTGAGTCCCAGCAGTTGTGCGCTGACCGAGGTGATGCGTGCATGCAGGATGGGGCCGTTGAGCAGTTGCAAGGCGATTCTGGCTTGCCCACCCCGCTTTTCCACGGCACCCACAGTGCAGGGAAACTGGTTACGCATGCTGGTGCGCAAGGCCAGTACAGCACGCCCTGGTGCATTGCTGGCGGTAGCGAGTTGATCGAGCACTTGGCGGCGTGCCTCTGCCATGGCTTGTGCCGCCCGTAAGACTTGTTGCCCGGCTGCGGTTAGCACTGCACCGCCGCCACCGCTGCCGCCCACCGCCTTGTCCACAAGAGGTGTGCCAGCCAGGTTGGTCAGTGTCTCCAGGGCTTGCCATGCAGCCTTGTAACTCACACCGGCACCGCGTGCCGCTTCCGAAATCGAGCCCACCTGCCCAATGCGTCTCAAGATGTCCAGGCGTTTATCGCTGGCTTCATGGCCCAGTACGTCGGCCAGTGGTAGAAGGGTTTTGCTCATGTGGCAATAGTAGCGGCAACATGTCTTGCGAGATATTACGCTGTGCAAAAAATGAATAGCGATCAAGAACTTGCGCTATGATTCCGCTATTCAGTAAAAGAATAGCGAGTCCGCCATGAAACGTTTCTTTTTCGCAGCGCTGACCACTTTGGGTGTAGCGTTTTCTGCCCACGCCGGCGAGGTCTCGGTGGCGGTGGCGGCCAATTTCACTGCCCCAATGCAGAGGATCGCCGCCCAGTTCCAGCAGGACACCGGCCACAAAGCCACGCCGGCCTTCGGTTCCACTGGCCGCTTTTTTGCGCAGATCAAGAACGGCGCCCCGTTTGAGGTCTTGCTGGCCGCCGACGATGAAACACCGCACAAGCTCGAGCGCGAGGGCTTGGGTGTAGCAGGCAGCCGCTTCACCTATGCGATTGGCAAGCTGGTGCTCTGGAGCAAGCAAGCAGACCTGGTGGACACACAAGGGCAAATTCTCAAGACCGGCCTTTTCGACAAGATCGCGATTGCAGACCCCAAACTCGCGCCTTATGGCGCCGCAGCTTTGGAGGCCATGACCAAGCTTGGCGTGGTCGATGCCTTGCGACCTAAATTCGTGCAAGGTGAGAATATCGCTCAGGCCTACCAGCATGTCGCCACCCAAAACGCGGCGCTGGGTTTCGTGGCCATGTCGCAGGTGTACGCCGACGGCAAACTGACCGAGGGTTCGGCCTGGGTGGTACCAGCGAACCTTCACAGCCCAATTCGTCAGGACGCCGTGTTGCTTGGAAAGGGACAAAACAACGCGGCCGCCGCTGCCCTGATGCAGTACCTCAAAGGCGACAAGGCTCGTGAGGTGATTCGCGCCTACGGTTACGGCTTCTGAGCTAACTGGAATGCCCATCAGCCCCGAGGCATTGCAGGCCATCTGGCTCACCATCGAGCTGGCTACGCTGACAACGATCCTGCTGTTGTTGGTTGCCACCCCGCTGGCGTGGTGGCTGTCGCAAACCAGCTCGCGTTGGCGTGCGCCTGTGGGTGCCTTGGTTACCTTACCGTTGGTATTGCCGCCTTCTGTGTTGGGGTTTTATCTCCTCGTTGCCATGGGGCCCAATGGCCCGATGGGTCAATTTACCCAGGCTATGGGCTGGGGGCTTCTCTCCTTCACCTTCACCGGCCTCTTGATCGGCTCGGTGGTGTTTTCACTGCCCTTTGCGGTACAGCCCCTGCAACATGCCTTTGAGTCATTGGGCCGGCGCCCCATGGAAGTGGCAGCCACTTTGCGTGCTGGACCGGTTGATGCGTTTTTCACCGTAGCCCTGCCGCAGGCCAGAACTGGCTTGATCACTGCCGCCATCCTCAGCTTTGCGCACACGGTGGGTGAGTTCGGGGTGGTATTGATGATCGGTGGCAACATCCCGGGCCAGACGCGAGTGGTGTCTACTCAGATTTATGGTCATGTGGAGGCGATGGAGTATGCACAGGCCCACTGGCTGGCAGCGGGTATGGTGTTGTTTTCGTTTGTGGTGCTGATGGGCTTGGCTCTGCTCAAAGGCCGTGGCGCTAGGGTGCTGTCTTGAGTCCACCGGATTTTCAAGTCAGACTGATGTTGCCGAGGGCGGACTTTGATCTGCAGGTTGACTTGCATCTGCCCGCTCGTGGCATCACGGTGTTGTTCGGTCCTTCAGGTTCAGGCAAAACTAGCGTGCTGCGCTGTGTGGCCGGTCTGGATCACGCATCGGCGGCCAGGGTGGTGGTGACGGATGAAGTCTGGCAAGACGATGAGCACGGAATTTTTTTGCCCACACATCGCCGCGCATTAGGCTATGTCTTCCAAGAGGCCAGCCTGTTCGATCATCTGAATGTCATTGGCAACCTGCGCTACGGTCTTCGGCGGGTGCGCTCGACACAGGCTCAAGCCACGCTAGAAGCTGCGGTTGAACTGCTGGGGATCGGACACTTGCTGCACAGGCGCACACATGGACTCTCAGGGGGTGAGCGTCAACGCGTCGCTATTGCCCGGGCCTTGGCGACATCGCCGCGTTTGCTGCTCCTCGACGAGCCTATGGCTGCACTGGACTTGGCCCGCAAGAATGAAATCCTTCCCTGGCTGGAAAAACTAAGGGACGAACTGCACATCCCCATGCTCTACGTCACGCATTCTGCAGACGAGTTGGCGCGCCTGGCCGATCACCTGGTGGTTCTGGAGCGTGGCCAGGTCAAGGCTGCAGGGCCTGTGACCGAGGTGCTGTCTTCACTGGAAGTGCCGGTGGTGATTGGCGAAGATGCAGGGGTCGTGCTCCAAGGACAGGTGCAGGGCTGCGACACAGACTGGTACCTGGCTTGCGTTCGCTTTGCAGGTGGGCAGTTGTGGCTTCGGGATACCGGTCTGACTCTGAACCAGACTGTGCGCCTGCGTGTGCTGGCGCGGGACGTCAGCCTGGCGACCCAGGAGCCTCATGACACAAGCATCCAGAACCACTTCATGGCCGAAGTGGACTCGGTGGCCGATGACGCGCATCCGTCCCAGATGCTGGTGCGCTTGCGGTGTGGCCCGTCCCTGCTACTGGCTCGCATCACTCGACGGTCATGGCACAGCCTTGAATTGCAGGTGGGCCAGAAAGTCTGGGCGCAGGTCAAATCGGTGGCGATTGTTCATTAGCTTCTCGAATTGACGGCAAACCTTCAACCCGCTATGGAGTGACTGCTTCGCTCGAAGCTGTATGACTGCAAAGGGTCGGAAGTCGCCAGTCGCGCCGAAAATCTGAACAGCCGCTCCCAATCTGTAGCGGCTGTTCGGGCCTGCGAGTCCAGAACCCTCTCTTGGCCGATTTCGGTTTCACAGCTGCTAGCCCGCATACCCCGACCTCAAGCCCACCCCCAGCCCCCATGCGTTCACAATATCTACTCGCATGACCACCTCGCCCGCCCCCATCCTGCAACTGGACAACATCCGCAAGGCCTACAACGTCGGCACGCCGGTGGAGGCCGAAGTGCTGCACGGCATCACGCTGGCGCTGCAGGAGGCCGAGTTCGTCGCGCTGATCGGGCCATCGGGTTCGGGCAAGAGCACGCTGCTCAACATCATTGGCCTGCTGGAGCGTCCCACCAGAGGCACGCTGCAGATTGCCGGGCGCGACACCGGCGGTCTGGATGACGGTGCGATCACCCAGCTTCGTGGCGCTACCATCGGCTTCGTGTTCCAGTTCCACCACCTGCTGCCGGCCTTCACCGCGCTGGAGAACGTGATGCTGCCGTCCATCATCGGCCACGGCACCGCCACGGCCAAGGCCGAGGCATCGGCGCGTGAACTGCTGGCACGTGTGGGCCTGAAGGGGGCGGAATCCAAACGCCCTGGCGAGCTGTCGGGGGGCATGCAGCAGCGCGTGGCGATTGCGCGGGCGCTGTCGCTGCAGCCGCGGCTGATCCTGGCCGACGAGCCCACCGGCAACCTCGACACCGTTTCCGCCGACGAGGTGTTCGGCCTGCTGCGCGAATACAACCGCGACCACGGCAGCGCCTGCCTGATCGTCACCCACGACCCGCGCCTGGCCGCCCGCTGCGACCGCCAGATCGAGCTGGTGGACGGGCAGGTGGTGACCGGGCAGATGGCCGGCGCCCGCACCGCAACCGCCTGACAATGCACGGGTAACCACCTGACCGAGCCCTCACCATGAACCCATTCAGCCCCGAACTTGCTGCCGCCATCCCCCCGCTTCGCATTGCCGTCATCGCCGGTGACGGCATCGGCCGGGAAGTCATGCCCGAGGGACTTCGCGTGCTGCAGGTGGCGGCGCAGCGCTTTGGCCTGCCGCTGGAGTTTTTTCCCTTCGACTGGGCGCATTGCGACTACTTTCAGGAGCACGGCCAGATGATGCCGGACGACTGGAAAGAGCAGCTGCAGAGCATGGACGCGATCTACTTTGGCGCCGTCGGCTGGCCGGCCACGGTGCCGGACCATGTGTCGCTGTGGGGGTCGCTGCTGAAGTTCCGGCGCGAGTTCGACCAGTACATCAACCTGCGGCCGGTGCGCCTGTTCGACGGCGTGCCCTGCCCGCTGGCCGGGCGCAAGGCCGGCGACATCGATTACCTGGTGGTGCGCGAGAACACCGAAGGCGAATACACCAACCTGGGCGGCGTGATGTACGCCGGCACCGAGCGCGAGATCGTGATTCAGGAGTCGGTCTATTCGCGCCATGGCACCGACCGCGTGCTGAAGTACGCCTTCGAGCTGGCGCAAAGCCGCGCCCGCAAACACCTGACCGTGGCCACCAAGAGCAACGGCATTGCCATCAGCATGCCCTGGTGGGACGGCCGCGCAGACGCCATGGCCAAGGGTTACCCCGAGGTCGCCGTGGACAAGCAGCACATCGACATCCTCAGTGCGCGCTTCGTGCTGCAGCCGGGGCGCTTCGATGTGGTGGTAGCGTCCAACCTGTTCGGCGACATCCTCTCCGACCTGGGCCCGGCCACCACCGGCACCATTGGTCTGGCGCCATCGGCCAACCTGAACCCCGAGCGCAGTTTTCCGTCACTGTTCGAGCCGGTGCACGGCTCGGCGCCCGACATCTACGGCCAGAACATCGCCAACCCC
>JACSRS010000075.1 GCA_014879655.1 Burkholderiaceae bacterium | reverse complement strand
GCTGCGCCTGCCGCATGATGTTGCCGGTCCGGCCTGCCTGATCGGCACGTCCAACTTCTTCGAGCTGGCCGTGGCCGTGGCGATCTCGCTGTTCGGGCTGAACTCGGGCGCTGCGCTGGCCACCGTGGTGGGGGTGCTGGTCGAAGTGCCGGTGATGCTGTCGCTGGTGGCGTTCGTCAATCGCCGCGCGCCCGGCGCCAACGGTCTCGATCAGGCCGCCGCACGCAAGGCCGCATTGAGCTGATCGACCACTTCGGCCCAATCGGCATCGGCGGCGATCTGTTCGCGCAGAAAAGCCGCCTGACCGGCAGACCAGAACGGCGCATCGGCGAGCTTGACGGTATCCGGCAACGGTGAATGGGTGGCCAGAAACTGCCGGATCGCGTCGTCGCTCGCGGTCAGGCCCAGCTGGTCAAACAGGTCGGCAAAGCCGTGTACGGGTCGGTCCATGTTGAACTCCTTTGCGGGCCGGCACCCGCCGCCCTGGCGGATGCCGGCGACACTGGGGGCCTGACTGCCAGTGTAGCCAGCGCCCCCAACGCGACCGGTTTACGGCCGGACATGGCCATGACGGGGGCGCCGGTTTTGCGGTCCGCCTGGCGGGTACCCCTGTGGTCATTTTTCGGAAAATTGTGAACAAAATCCCGCCAAATCCAGCGTCAAATCGTCGATTGTTGCTCCTGATTCAGAAGTCTTGAGCGACAAAAAACCCGCCGGACGGAATCGCCGTCGGGCGGGCAGGCGACCGGAGGCCGCGCAAGTTCAGGTATCGGTTGGTTCTTCAGCCGATCAGGTCCTTGATCTGCTGCAGCGCGGCCGGATCGTCCATGGTGGTCAGGTCGCCGGTGTCGCGCGCTTCGCAGACGGCCTGGATGGCGCGGCGCAGCACCTTGCCGCTGCGGGTCTTGGGCAGCACGGTAACAAAGCGCACCCGCGCCGGCCGGGCCACGGCGCCCAGGTCGCTGTCCACCAGCTTCATGATCTCGCCTTCGAGCTTGAGCTTGGCGTTCTCGTCGGTCAGCAGACTGGTGTCCTTGACCACGGCAAATGCCATTGCTACCTGGCCCTTCAGGTTGTCGGCCACGCCCACCACCGCCACTTCGGCAATGTTCGGGTGGCGGGAGATGCTCTCTTCGATCTCCCGGGTGCCCAGGCGGTGGCCGGCCACGTTGATCACGTCGTCGGTGCGGCCGAGGATGAAGTAGTAGCCGTCTTCGTCGCGGATGCCCCAGTCGAAGGTGCTGTAGACCAGCTTGCCGGGCACCGACTTCCAGTAGGTGTTGACGAAGCGCTCGTCGTCACCCCACACGGTCTGCAGGCAGCCGGGGGGCAGCGGGCCTTCCACGGCGACGACGCCCTTCTGGTTGGCGCCCTTCAGCTCTTCGCCGGTCTGGTCGTCGAGCAGCTTGACGTTGTAGCCATAGACCGCCTTGCCGGGCGAGCCGAACTTGGTCGATGCGTCGTCCACGCCCTTGCAGATGCTCAGGATGGGCCAGCCGGTCTCGGTCTGCCAGTAGTTGTCGATGATGGGCTTGCCCAGGCCGGAACTGATCCACTGGGCGGTAGGCTCGTCCAGAGGCTCGCCGGCCAGAAACAGCGCTCGCAGCGACGACAGGTCGTACTTGGACAGCAGCGCAGGATCCTGCTTTTTCAGCACGCGGATGGCGGTGGGCGCGCTGAACATCACGGTAACCTTGTATTTCTCGACCAGGCTCCACCAGATGCCGCCGTCCGGGCGGATCGGCAGGCCCTCGTACATGATGGTTGCCATGCCGGCGATCAGCGGGCCGTAGATGATGTAGCTGTGGCCCACCACCCAGCCGATGTCGCTGGTGGAAAAGTAGGTTTCGCCGGCGTTGCCGCAGTAGATGTGCTTCATCGACGCGGCCAGCGCCACGGCGTAGCCGCCGGTGTCGCGCTGCACGCCCTTGGGCTTGCCGGTGGTGCCGCTGGTGTAGAGCGTATAGCTGGGGTGCGTGGCATCCACCCACTCGCACGGCACGCTGGCGTTGATGTGCTTGTCGCGCAGCGCGGCCCACAGATGGTCGCGCCCCCCCACCAGTTCCATCGCCACCAGTTCGCGGTCGATCAGCAGCACGGCAGCGGGTTTGTGCGAGGACAGGCGAATGGCCTCGTCCAGCAGCGGCTTGTAGGCCACGGCCTTGCCACCACGCGAACCCGCGTCGGCACTGACGATGACCTTGGGCGCGGCGTCTTCGATGCGCGAGGCCAGCGAGCCGGAGGCAAAGCCGCCGAAAACCACTGAATGGATCGCGCCGATTCGAGTGCAGGCCAGCATGGCAAACGCGGCCTCCGCAATCATCGGCATGTAGATCAGCACGCGGTCGCCCTTTTGCACGCCCAGCTCCTTCAGCACGGCGGCCATGCGCTGCACTTCGGCGTGCAGTTCGCGGAAGGAATAGACCTTCTCCTGGTTCGTTTCGGTCGAGACAAAGATCAGCGCGGCCTGATCGGCCCGGTCTTTCAGGTGACGGTCCACCGCGTTGTGGCACAGGTTGGTGGTGCCGCCGACAAACCACTTGGCAAACGGCGGGTTGCTGTAGTCGCAGACCTGCTGCGGCGGTGTCTGCCAGTCCACCAGCTGGGCCTGCTCGCCCCAGAAGCCGTCGCGATCCTCAATGGAGCGGCGGTGAAAATCTGCGTAATCCGTCATGCTTGTCTCCTCGGTGCCCGATCATCGTCCGGTGGGATGGTGCGCAACCCGATGACGTTGCGAACCGCATTTCTGAATTCATAATTATTCATGATGTGCTTGCTGCAATCTGACGTTCAACGCCTGCATCGGCGCCCGCCGCAGCGACGCGAAAGACCCCCACGCCGGGAACACGAACCCGCCCGTTGTCACTTGATCAGCGCCTGCGCGGCCTTGAAGTCCGGGTGTTCCGCCGTGCGCAGCCATTCGAACGCAACCATTTCGGTGGTCACCAGTTCGGCACCGGCACCGGCCAGCCGGTCGAAGGCCGCATCGCGGTTGCGGTCGGTTCGTGAGCCGCATGCGTCGGTCACCACCCACACGTCGAACTCGTCTTCAAGCAGGTCAAGTGCGGTCTGCAGCAGGCACACATGGGCTTCGCAACCCGCCACGACGATCATGCTGCGGGCTTCTTCCGGCGGCTTTTGCAGGTGCTTGGGCAGGCTGCGCGCATTGCCTTGAGGCGCTTTCGCAGGCGGCCGCAGCCACTCGCCCAGGCCTTCTTCGACCGCGCTGAACTGCATCTTGGCCAGTGTGCGGTCGCACAGCGCACGCAGCTCGGGCGCGTTCTCGCCCAATCGCGACGGGTTCTGTTCGGTGCCCCACACCGGCACGCCCATCAGCCGGGCCAGCTGGGCCAGGCGAACTGCGTTGGCCAGCACCGCCGCGTTGTCGGCAATGGCGGGCATCAGGCGGGCCTGGTAGTCGACCAGCACCAGCTGGGAATCATCGGCGTCAAGCAGCATCGGGGACCTCCGTCGTCAGAAATTCAGGTTCATGGCGTGGACATTGTCGCAGCGGTTGCGGCCCGGGACTCCATTCCGGCTTAGAGTGGTGTCCGACAGGATTTCGCCCCCGGCAGCAAAAAGCCGCCTGCCGTGCCGACCGCCCTTCTCGCCACCGCCCTGCCGGAGAAACCACAGATGAACGCCACCGCCCAAAGCCCCCACCTGATGTCGGGCGCCGACTATCGTGAATCCCTGCGCCGTTATCGCCCCAGGGTATTCGTCGACGGCCGGCGGGTCGAATCGGTCGCCGACGAGCGCGCGCTGCAGCCGGGCATCAACGCGATCGCACTGACCTACGACTTTGCCCTGCGCCCCGCTTACGCCCGGCTGATGACGGCGGTGCAGCACACCAGCGGCAAGACCGTCAACCGGTTGTCGCACATCGACACAAGCAGTGCCGACCTGCTGAACAAGCTCGAAGCCGTTCGCCTGCTGTGCCAGGAGACCGGCTGCGCCCAGCGCTACCTCACGCACGACGCGCTGAACGCGATCGGCCAGGTCTGCGCCCGCATTGACGACGCGAACGGCACCACCGAACACACGGCGCGCTTCCTGAACTACCTGCACCGCATCCAGGACCAGGACCTGACGCTGGGCGTGGCGATGACTGATGCCAAGGGCGACCGCAGCCGCCGCCCGCACGAGCAGGCCAACCCGGACAGTTACCTGCACATCGTCGATGACAACGCAATGCTGAATGGCCAGCGCGGCATCCTGATCAGCGGCGCCAAGGCCATCGTCACTGGCGCGCCCTATATGCACGAACTGCTGGTGATGCCGGGGCGGGCGATGGGCGAGCAGGACGCGGCGTTTGCCGTCTGCTGCGCGGTGCCCGTTGATGCGCCTGGGCTGACCATCGTTGCACGTCCGGCCGGACGCCCCGGCGAAAAGCTGGAGCACGGCGACGCGATCTTTTCGCGCAAGTACGGCCAGAGCACCGGCGTCTGCCTGTTCGACCGCGTCTTCGTGCCGCTGGAAAACGTCTTCTACGCCGGCGAGTGGGCGCACTCCGCGCATCTGACCCACAGCTACGCCACCCACCATCGCCACACCTGCATTGGCGCACGTGCCGGCTTTGGCGATCTGCTGATCGGCGCCGGTGCGCTGATGTGCGAGGCCAACGGACTGAATCCCGACGGCCATTCACAACTGCGCGATTCAATGGTGGAGCTGATCACCATCACCGAGAGTTTTTTTGCCTGCGGCGTGGCTGCGAGCGTGTATGCAAAAGTGGACGAGCACAGCCAGACTTTCATGCCAGACCCGGTGTTTGCCAACATCGGCAAGCTGCTGCTGGCGACAAAGATCTACGACATGCACCGCCTCGCCCACACGGTGAGCGGCGGCCTCATCGTCACCCTGCCCGGCCCTGATGAAGACCACAACCCCGAGACAGCGGCGCGGCTGTCCGACGTGCTGCGCGCCAACCCGGACGTGCCCTACGAGCAGCGCATCCAGGCCGCGCGCCTCATTGAAGACCTGACGGCCGGCTACCAGGGCGGCTGGTACAGCGTGATCAGCCTGCATGGGGGCGGCTCGCCCGCGGCGATGAAGCAGGAAATCTGGCGCAACTACCCGGTCGGCAGCAAGGTGGAACTTGTCGAGCGCCTGCTGGAACGCGGCGTGGCGGCCGACGGGTCACCGGCTGCCGCGCCGCACGACCCCGACCGCGCCATCACCCGCAACCGCCAGCCGGGCAAGTGCTGCGACACCGGCTGCACGGCACCCGGACAGCCGGTCATGGTCAACCTGCCGGCGCCTGGCGCGCGGGCCGGCACCTGAGATCCGGCGACTGCCGGGGCCACCACCAGCCGGGGTGGCTTGCTCAGGGCAGCATCATGCCGCGGATGGTGAAGAAGAACATCGCGCCGAGCAGGCCGGAGATCGGCACCGTGATCAGCCAGGCGGCGATGATGCGCTTGAACGACGAACGCTTGACCAGCTCCTGACGATACATGCTCTTGAGCCCCTTGCGCTCGCTCTTGGTCAGCCCGGGTGGCTGGGTCGGGTTCATCGACTCGCGGCTGGCCTTGAGTTCGGCCAGCATCTGGCCCTTTTCTTCGATGGACGCGGCATCGAAGCGCTCCAGGTAAGCTTCGACCTCGGCGTGGTCTGCACCCCGGTGGTGGTCTTCGATGGTGGCAATCATCTGCCCGTAATGGGACTTGATGTATTCCCGCAGAAAGCCGACGCCGAACACGGCACCGATCGCGATGTGCGTCGAGCTGACCGGCAGGCCCAGTTGCGAGGCCACGATCACCGTGATCGCCGCCGACATGGCGATGCAGAACGCACGCAACTGGTCCAGTTCGGTGATCTCGGAGCCCACGGTCTTGATCAGCTTCGGGCCGTACAGCGCCAGCCCGAGCGAGATGCCCACCGCGCCAATCACCATCACCCAGACCGGAATGCCGGCCTTGCCCGCAATCACGCCCTGTTCAACCACCTGGTTGATGGCGGCCAGCGGGCCGACCGCATTGGCGACGTCATTGGCGCCGTGCGCAAAACTGAGCAGCGCAGCCGCAAAGACCAGCGGCACATTGAACAGCCGGTTGACCGTCTGTTTGCTGTTTTCGGCCTGAAGGGCCACGCGCGCCACCATCGGCCGGGTTGACAGGAAGATCAGTGCAGCCACGACCAGACCAACCAGCGCGGCACCGAAGAAGCTGATCTTCACCAGCTTGTTCAGTCCCTTGAGACACAGGTAGGTGGTGAAGCTCCAAGCCATGAAGGCCAGCAACCAGGGCACGACACGAACCGCCGCCTCGCGCATGTCGGCCTTGTAGGTCACGGTCCGCTTGATGACATACAGAAACAGCGCGGCTATGCCGCCGCCGAGCACCGGTGATATGACCCAGCTCGCGCTGATGCCGGCCATCGTTCCCCAGTTGGCTACGCCCCAGCCGCCTGCTGCAACGCCCGCGCCGAGCACGCCGCCGACGATGGAGTGCGTCGTTGAGACGGGCGCACCGATGAAGGTGGCGATGTTGAGCCAGACCGCGCCGGCCAGCAAGGCGCCGATCATCAGCCAGACAAAGACATTGGGGTCGGCGATGGCCGCCGGATTGATGATTCCGCTCTTGATCGTGCCGACCACGTCACCCCCCGCAATCAGCGCGCCTGCGGCCTCGAAGATAGCCGCAATCGCAATCGCGCCGGCCATGCTCAGGGTCTTGCTGCCGACGGCCGGCCCGACGTTGTTGGCCACATCGTTGGCACCGATGTTCATCGCCATGTAGCCGCCGATGATGGCGGCGACCAGCAGTGCGTAGCTGAACTGCCCGCCGCGCATCGTGATGTAGAGGATGATGCCAACGACAAACAGCAGCGCCAGACCGAGCCTGAGCATCTCGCGCTGGGCCGGACGCGCAGCCTGCTCCAGCAGCAGCATCTTTTCAAGGTCGGAGTTTTGCCGTCTGGTCATCAGGAGTCCTGGCGTCTGGTCGGTCTGGTGGTGGCTGGACGGCTCATTGCCGCACGTCGCCGGACCGCGTCCGGGTCACAGGGGCCCGACGGTCCGAACGGCAAGTTGCACCGATCATGCCCGAGGACGATTGTCAAAAAACTGACACGCATCAACAAATACGGCCGCTCAAGGCGGCCGGTGGCAGGTGCAAGAACCGCGTTTCGCGGGCAATGCGCCTCAGTCGACCTTCACGCGAACGTTGCCGTCCTTCACGCTGACTTTCCAGGTTTTCAGGGCTTTTTCTCCTCGTACCACATTCAGCAGCTGGATGCCCGGCGGGAAATTGGCCCAGTCCAACACTTCGCCGGTGCGGATGTCGAATCGCGCCCGGTGCAGCGGACACTGCACTTTGCAACCATCGACGATCTTGCCGCGTGACAGCGGCGCAAACATGTGGGTGCAACTGGTCTGGGTGGCAAAGAAGCCATCTTCCAGGTGGTACACGACCATCTTTTCATCGCCGGCGGCAAACGTCTTCATCTTGCCGACGGGCAGTTCGTCTTCGCGACAAACGGTGTGAAAAGGCATGCGTGATCTCCAGTGGCGGTAAAGCGACAGAGTCTAGGCCTGCGGCCAGGTTTTGATTGGATGTATCAGCTTAATGCGAATGATTGTCATTTAAAATATGTCCACCCAATCCGGATATCCCAGTTCATGCTGCAAATTGCTCCTTCCTCCCGCAATCCTGACGCGCTCGCCCCAACGGGCGCCCGCCAGCACCCGATCGGCCGCACCTCGCTCCGCGCCACCCTCCCGCTTTCCATCGCCCTGCTCGCCCTGCCGGCGGCCGCTCTGCAGCCCCTGCTCACCGACGACACCGGCACGCAGGGCCAGGGCGGCAACCAGCTGGAGTTTTCGCTGAACCAGACCCGCACCCGTACCAACGGCGTCACCGACCGCACCGATGCTGCTCCGGTAATCTACACGCGCGGCGTCACGGAGACACTGGATCTGTACGCCGGCATTGCCTGGTTGCGCGTGCGGCCCGGCAGCGGGGCCGACGACGCGGACGGCTTCAGCAACCCGGGGGTGGGCGCGAAATGGCGCTTTCTGGATGCCAACGATGCCGGCACCAGCGCAGCCGTCAAGTTCGAGGCGCTGATCCCGGTCAGTGGCGGCGCCCAGGCCAAAGGTCTGGGCAGCGGCCGCGAGGGCGGCATGCTGACCGCCATCGTGAGCCAGGAACTGCCGTTTGGTGCAATCCATTTCAATGCCGGCATTGGCCGCGTGCGCTACGCCGATGCCGCCAACAATCCCGATGAAACACCGGTGCGGGTGACGATGGCGCCGGTCTGGCGCGTCAGCGAGCAATGGCAGCTGGCGCTGGATCTGGGCATGGAATCGGTGCAGTCGGGCGGCAACCGCGTTCGAAGCGGCTTCGCCGAATTGGGCGCCATCTGGTCGCCCAACGAAGCAGTCGATCTCGCGCTCGGCCTGATCCAGTGGCAGGACAACCTGAGCCCGCGCACCCGCACGACGCTGGCCACGGCCGGCCTGACCTGGCGCTTCCGGTAACGCCACCAAGGCGGCAGCTCAGCCCAGTTCGAAACTGGTCACGCCGAACAGCCGCTCCTGCGGCATGGCCGGGGTTTCCAGCGTGTACATGCGGGCCGTCTCGAATACCACCTGCATTTCGTGCTGCTGCGCCAGTGCCACAGCGTCAGGGTTGTTCATCGGCACGTCCAGAAACAAGGGCGCACCTTGCGCAGCGCCCGCCTGCAACACGGCAAACAGGCGGGCGGCCAGCGCCGGCGTGTCGGCAAACAGCGGCCCGATCTTGTAACCGGTGCGGCACGGACGCAACACCCCGTAGCCGGCGAGTTTCCCGCCCTGCCAGATGCCCAGCGAGACGGCCCCGGGCATCGCCAGCCAAGCGCGAAGAAAGGCGCTGCGATCATCCGGAAAAAACGGCCGGTCATAGACCAGCACCGCTGCCAGATCGCCGTCGCCCAGCCCGTGCACATCCGGATCGGCCAGCGCGGCGCCACCACCGACGCCCTGAAAGCGGGCGTTGTTCCAGGCCAGCCTGAATCCTGATTTTCGGTAATTGGGCTGCTGGTCCACCACGCCATCGAGGCCGATGTTGCGGCCCGCGAGCCGGGCCATCGCGGCCTGCCAGATCTTCAGTCCCATTCCCTGGCCACGAAATCCGGGTTTGACGATATAGAAACCGATGAAGCCGAAACGCTCGCCGTAGCGAACGGCCGAGATCACCGCCACTGGCTCGTCGCCCAGCCGTTCAATCAGGAACCCTTCCGGGTCCGCCGCAAAAAAGGCATCGGCGTCGTGCAGGCCCGGATTCCAGCCCTCGTCAGCGGCCCACTGAACAGCCAGATCCAGCTCGGACCGGGTCATGGCGCGGATGGTGGTGTCGGCGATCGGCATGAGGCTCCTCCTGGAGGTGTTGATCCGTCTGCTTCTTGCTTTCAGGATACCAGCGAGCGTCGGTGCGCGACCGTACGAAAGCTTTGCGCTGCTTCTGGTATGGTGGTCGCGAGCCGTCAGCGCAGCAGCATTTCCCGCCGACCGGACGATGTGTAGCCTGATCGGATGAACCAGGAAGAGACCCCCCATGATTCCCATGATGCGCAGCCAGACTGCCGCCACCTTGCCTCAAAGGACCTTTGCCCGCTGGCCGCTGGCGCTGCTGACCGCCCTCGCACTGCTCGCCGGCTGCGGCGGCAACAGTGAGCCTGCGCCGCTGGCCGTTGAGCCGCCCGTCATCCTGCCAGCGCCGCCGCTGGAGCCCCCGATTGCCGAAGTGACGGGTCCGGGAGAATTGAAAAGCGCAACCTTGATGACCACACTGTCGCTGCAGGACATCCGCGACGGCATCGCCAGCGGCAGTGGCAAGGGTCTGCAGGCCGACCCCGTCTACCCGGTACAGGCCTGGCGACTGACCTATGTGACCACCGACGGCTACGGCAACGAAGTGGTGGCCTCGGGACTGGTCAGCGTGCCGGTCAAGCCGGCTGGCGCACTCAGCCCGGTGGTCAGCTACCAGCACGCGACCATCTACCGCAATGCCGATGCGCCGACCGCCAACCTGGCTGCCAACGAGCCGCCGCAGCTGCTGGCTTCACTGGGCTTCATCGTCGTCGCATCCGACTACGTGGGCTATGGCGAATCGCGCAGCTCGCAGCACCCCTACCTGCTGGCCGCGCCGACCGCTGCCGCCGTCAGGGACCTGCTGACCGCTTCGCGCATCTGGCGTCAACGCAAGGCGCTTGCCGGCAACAACCAGCTGTTCCTGGTGGGCTATTCCGAAGGCGGATACGCGACGATGGCCACGCACCAGGCGTTGCAGGCCGGTGGCGGCGGGCCGCACCTGCCGCAACTGGTTGCGTCTTTTCCGGGCGCCGGCCCGTACGACATGAACGTCACGCTGGACGCGCTGCTGGACCGCGTACGCGATGAAAACCGCGTGGTCGCAGCGCTCATCAGTCCGGGCCTGCTGCGCTACCTGGGCTCCACGGTGCGCAACGAGGTGCGCCGTCTGCTGGTGCGACTGCTGATTCCGGATGACGCCGACGTGGTGTTTCAGACCAGCATGATCGACTGGTTTCTGGCTGATGACACGGGCCGGATCGACCGCGAGGCCAGCGTGCACCTGTGGGCACCGGTGATTCCGGTACGGCTCTACCATGGCCGCGACGATGAGACTGTGCCCTACGCGGCGTCGGTCAGCGCCCTGCAGGCGATGCAGGCGCGCGGAGCGCCGATGGTCAGCCTGACCGATTGTCCGGCCGTGCCGGCCAGCCACCTCGGCTGCGTCAAACCCTATTTCACGGCCGTGCTGCAGCAACTGGCGGTGCTGGCAACCGACCTGTAACGCAGCCGCTTGACCTGCGGCAAGCAATTGCCTGCCGGTCCAGGTCCGAGGCAGGTTAAAGTAAACGTTTCAGAGCGGGCGGCAAGCGCTTGCCGCCTTCCCGCACCATCCCCAGGAGTTTTCATGTTTCCAGAGTACCGCGACCTCATCACCCAGCTCAAGTCCAGCGACAACCATTTCATCCGCCTGTTCGACCGGCACAACGAGCTGGACCAGAAGATCAAGAACATGGAATCTCATATAGAGCCGGGCAGCCAGGAAGAAATCGAAACCCTTAAAAAGGAAAAACTGCTGCTCAAGGACCAGCTTTACGCAATCTTGCGCAAAGCCAGCGCCGAAGAGGCCTGAGCATCGCGCCGGCACTGCCGGCGCATCATCTCCAGCCAGCCCGACACCGCCCGCGCGCCTGCTCCTGGCCGCCGGGACGTCGGGCTTTTTCATCGGCGCGGCAACACCGGTGCGCGCCGCCGGCATCTTCAAAGCCGGCCAGCGACCCTGAAGTGCAACTCTTTCCATAGCAACCAAGCACCGTCTGACGCTGG
>JACSRS010000008.1 GCA_014879655.1 Burkholderiaceae bacterium | reverse complement strand
CCGGAGGACAGGTGGGATGAGCCAGTGGTCAGAACGCATTCTCAGCCACTTCACGGCCGATCTCACCCGGCTATGGGTGGCGTGCGACCCTGATGATGTGTTGCTCGACGAGAAGCTGCTGACCGAGCTGCGCGGTCGCGGCTTCGAGCTGATGCTGTACGAGGACCCGTTTGCCTTCCGCGCGGAGTATGAGGAGCGTTACCGCGCCGCATGGGATCGCGGTGAGCAAGGACCTGCGCCATCGCTGGTTCTGCATCTGCGCAGCGCCGATCCGAATGTCTTACCGTGGGACATCGTGCATCACGGTCGTGTGGTCCGGCTCAGCCTTGCGGAGCTATTCCCGAAGCTGGCTTACAGCGCGGTACAGCAAGTCGAGCCGGAGCACTTTGCCGGGCTGTTTCATGCCCATCAGACCGAGCTGCAGTCGGCCAGAGGCGAGAACGAGTCGAAGGACTTCATCCTCGAACACGTCTACCAATTGGCGCCGAGATCCATTCGCAACCCGGTGGACTTCTGGCGTGAGCTGCTGCGGATGCACTTTGCCAACCGCTCGTTGCCGCCCCTGTTTGCCCAACACGCGGCAGGCATCATTCAGGGCAAGGGCCTGTTCACGGATCTGCCCGTCGCCACGTGGCTGGCATCCAAGAGCGCGCTGCTGCGCTTGGTGCAGGATGCGTGGTACCGCTATCTGAAGACCCAGGGGCTGGACGGAACCCGCACTGGCGAACCGCCACCACCAGACTACGTCGCCAAGATCGAGATTCCGTTCGACCACTCCGATGTGCAGGTGCTGGTCGATTCCATGTTTCTCGACGGCAGCTTACATCCGCTGGCGGTGCACAGCGTTCCGGCGGGGATGTCGAGTTGGATCAAGGCGGGAATTGTCCAGGACCCGGCGGCATTGCAGGCATTGGTGCTCAAAGGCATCGATGGCCTGATCGAGGCGACGCCAACGGCAACCTCGTCGCACAAGGAATGGAGCGAATTCGCCAAGCGCTACGGTGAGATCCTGGCCCGCACGCATGGTCTGCCAGGCACGGAAGGCAGCGAACACTTGCCGGTGATTCGAGAGCGGATCAAGACCTTGCAGGCGCAATCAGACGAGGGTCTGCGAGCCTGGGTCGCAGCCAAGCATTACGCCGACCTGATCCTGCAGCCGGTGACCAAGGGCCCGGTGATGGTGCACCACGTGCCGCGCTTCTTGCGCCATCGTCGTTCCGCAGGGGAAACCAAGGTCGCTCTGCTGGTCTTCGACGGGCTGGCCTTCGACCAGTGGGTGCAGATCCGGGAGCGCCTGATCGCTACCGCGAAACGCTTCGCGTTTGACGAAGGAACCGCGTTCGCATGGCTGCCGACCGTGACATCGGTGTCGCGTCAGGCGCTGTTCTCGGGTCTGAAGCCGCGTGAGTTCGACGACTCCATCGACCGAACGGACAAGGAGGAATCCTTGTGGAAGACGTTCTGGCAGAACGAAGGCGTCAACGCGAATGAGGTGATGTATCGACGTGCGCTGCGCCAGACCCATCAGCTCGACGCACTGGAAGCGGATTTGATCGACCGGCGCCCGAAGGTGGTGGGCCTGGTCATTGATGAGGTGGACGATCGGCTCCACAAGGAGCGGTCCAAGAAGGACGTGGCGATGTGGATCGGCAACTGGCTGACGACCGGTTTCGTCGACCGGTTGTTCTCGCTGCTGCTGGACAAGGGATACCACATCTATCTCACGGCGGACCACGGCAACGTGGAGTCCACAGGCGTCGGTAGGCCCAGCCAGGGCGTGATTGCAGAGACGCGCGGCGAGCGAGTCCGGGTCTACAGGAGTGAGCCGTTGCTGGCTGATTCCGCTGCGGCCTATCCCACCACAGTCAGGTTGGACATCGCTGGACTACCCGCGAACTTCATGCCC
>JACSRS010000074.1 GCA_014879655.1 Burkholderiaceae bacterium | reverse complement strand
CAGGATTCGAACCCACGACCCCTTGGTTCGTAGCCAAGTACTCTATCCAACTGAGCTACAGCCGCGCGAAGCCTAAGATTCTATCACGGTTTTTTTGGTAGGGCGTGCTGGGCTCGAACCAGCGACCAAGGGATTATGAGCATGGTTACGGCTATTGTTGTTTTTCGCCACTCGTCGCCCTCTGCGGACAACGGACGTTAACAACCTCAACAGCCCTACGGGTCGAACGGCAAGTCTCGGTAAACCGTGACCGGCCTCGATCAACGCTCGGCGTAGCAAGCGTGCGATCTATCTCTGCAAAAGGCACGGGGCTCGTAGCCACCGCGTAGCAAGATTTCCCGCATGCACAAAGACCAACCACCCCCCAGCAACCGCCTCAATTTCACCAAGCGAGTCCTCGACCGGCTGACGCTTCCGCGTGAAGGCGTGGCCTATTTCTACGACACGGACACCAAAGGGCTCGCGATCAGCGTCGGCAAGACCGGCCGGAAGAGTTTCTTGCTCTACCGACGCATCCAAGGCAGACCGGAGCGCATCAAGATCGGGCGCTACCCGGATGTGAGCATCGAGCAAGCTCGCAAGACGGTCGCGGCGCTGAATGCAGACATCGCGCAGGATCTCAACCCTGCCGAGTCGATGCGCGAACGACGCAGCGAGATAACGCTGGCCGACTTCTTCAAGGTCTACTACGAGCGGCACTCGTCCGTCCGCAAGGTGTCCCACAAGGAAGACATCGAGAAGTTCGAGCGCCACATCGACACGAACAGGTACGGCGTCAACCTTGCAAAGCTGCGGCTGTCGGACATCACGCGCGCTCAGCTTATCTCCCATCACGCAAAGATGGGCCACATCCCGACGACGGCCAACCGCGTGATCGCTCTCATCAGCTCGATGTACAGCCGTGCCATCCAGTGGGGCTACTTCGACGGTAACCATCCCTGCCGGGGAATGGACAAGTACAGGGAGAAGTCCCGCTCAAGATTCGTACTCCCCGATGAGATGCCCCGCCTCATGCTGGCCATGGAGCATGAAACGAACGAGCTGGTGCGTGACTTCGTGAAACTCGCCCTGTACACGGGGGCACGCCGCAGCAATGTCCTGGCAATGCAATGGCCAGACGTGCACCTTGAACGCAAGGAATGGAGCATCGAGAGAACCAAGAATGGCGAGCCGCAGACCGTGCTGCTGACCCCCGAGGCCATCGAGGTTCTGGAACGAAGAAAGAAGGCTGCCCAAGGCAGCGATTCTCTTTTCGTGTTCCCTGGTTCCGGCGAATGCGGTCATTTGGTGGAGCCACGAGGGGCTTGGGAGCGCATGCTGGCGCGCGGCACGGCGTTGGGTTTGGTTGAGGCGTTGGCGGAGAAGGCAACGGCCAAGACCTTCGACTACCAACTGGCCCTGGAAGAGGCCATCGACTTCCCGGTCCAGACCATCGAACGCTACACGCCATTGGCGGAGAAGCACGGGCTGCACTTGCAGCACTACGAGATGCGTGACCTGCACATTCATGACCTGCGCCGCACACTGGGATCTTGGCTTGCCAGCAGCGGCACCAGCCTACCCATCATCGGCAGGGTTCTGAATCACAAGACCCCGGAAGCCACTAAGGTCTACGCTCGGTTGATCGTCGCCCCGGTTCGCAACGCCATGGAAGAAGCCACGGCGGCCATGCGCAAGATCGGCGAGCAGTAGAACCCCACGGCGCGTGGCCGATTGAATTTCGCATCACTTGAACAAAAGTAGTGCGGATATTAAACTCACTCCTCATGAACCAGTCTGACCACATCCTCGAACTGGCCCGGCACCGACGCGTGCTGCGGGCGGTGGATGTGCGCGAGCACGGCTGGTCACCGCAGCTGCTGATCCGGCTACACCAGGCCGGCAAGCTGCAACGGCTGGGCCGTGGCCTGTATGGACTGCCCGATGCTGAAGTCACCGAGCACCAGACGCTGATCGAGGTCTGTCAACGCGTGCCCAAGGCCGTGCTGTGCCTGCTGAGTGCGCTGCAATTCCATGAGATCGGCACGCAGCTGCCGCACGAAGTGTGGATCGCGCTGCCCGAGGCGACACAAACCCCGACCCTGAGCTACCCCACGCTGCGCATCACGCGCCTGCGCGGCACTGCCTACAGCGACGGCATCCAGACCGTGACCGAACACGGTGCCCCCATCCGCGTGTACAGCGCCGCCAAGACGGTGACCGACTGCTTCAAGTTTCGCAACAAGATCGGCCTGGACGTGGCGCTGGAGGCGCTGAAAGACGCATGGCGCAGCCGCAAGGTCACCATGGCCGAGCTGAGCCACTTCGCCAGGATCAACCGGGTCGAACGTGTCATGCAGCCCTATCTGGAGGCCATAACCCAATGACCGGGAACCTCTCCGCGTCGATCTTGGCAAGGCTGCTGACCCTCGCCAAGCAGCGTGGCGACGACTACAGCCTGCTGCTGAACCGCTTCGGCATGGAGCGCCTGCTGGCCCGCGTCAGCGCCTCACCGCATGCCGACCGCTTCTTGCTGAAGGGCGCGCTGCTCTTTGCACTCTGGTACGACACGCCGCACCGGCCCACAAGGGACGCCGACTTGCTGGGCTTCGGCCCTGACGATGAGGCGAACCTGATTGCCACTTTCCGCGACATCGCCGCCATGGACCTGGGCGACGGCATTGTGTTTGATGCCGACTCCGTGAAGGCCGGCGCCATTCGCGAGGACAACACCTACGGCGGTACCCGCATCACGCTGGTGGCACGCATCGGCTCCGCACGCTGCGCCCTGCAGATCGACGTGGGCTTCGGGGACGCCGTGACACCGGAGCCGCAGACAGTGGCCTACCCCACCTTGCTGGGCGACTTCCCAGCCCCCACGCTGCGGGTCTATCCCGTCTACACAGTGATCGCCGAGAAGTACCAGGCCATGGTGATGCTGGGACAAGCGAACAGCCGCATGAAGGACTTCTTCGACCTGGCGGTCATCGCAAGGCGCACGGAACTGGACGGTGCCACGCTGGCTGCAGCCATTGCCGCCACCTTTGCCCGCCGCCAGACCGCCCTGCCCACCGAGCGGCCCTTGGCACTGACCAAGCAGTTCAGTGAAGACGCCGCAAAGCTGCGCCAGTGGCAAGCCTTCCTGAACAAGAACCGCATCGAAGCCGCGAATCTGGGTGACACCGTGGCGCTGCTGGACGACCTACTGTGGTCACCGACGCAGGTCGCCGCGGCCGGCAGTCAGGCAACTGCTACTTGGCGCCCTGAAGTCATGCGCTGGGTCTAGGCGCCAAGCCGCTCATACTCTCTCGGCAAACAGCCCAGCGAAATCGTCATGCCAAAAGGGACTTTCTCGCTTCGGGAAAACGTACGCGGAGCCCCCACTGTCAGTCACGCCACCAGCAGCAGGCCGTAGTCCTCCTTTGCTGATGAACCCAACCCCAATGACATGGTCCCGGCCGTGGCTGGCCAGAAATTCACTAACCCGGACGCGAAGGGCCGTTGGTGGCTGATCGCCCGCTCCATCCTGCTGAGCCAGATCCATCAAAGATGCCGCTTCCAGCCCGTCGAGCCCCGCCAGGAACATCCCGGCCCGTTGTCCAGAGAGTTGTCTCTTGGCCGCCCTCGACAAGGTGTCAAACGTGTAAGTCAGCAGCGAGTCATCCTGTGCGCTCTGAAGCACAAGGACGATTGCGCCCCCACTCTTCCGACCGACGATCAGAGCCTGCCTGTTTGTCGTACCAGTGATCGCGTCCACTCGGTCCCGTGAAATCACGGGATTCCCATCTCCACCAACCTCACCGAGCAGCGCGGGATCGAACTCATGAATTCGCAGGTTCGCCCCCTCCAGCTGACAGTTGACGGCGCCGGACAGCACATGGCGAACCACTGACTCCGCCAACTTCCGGCGTTCCACAAATGTCCCTGGCATGCGTCCATCAAGGGTCAGCACAGCCGCGACACCTACTTTCAGCCCTTTCCCAAGGGCATCCAGCTTGGGCGCCACGAGTGCAGAGAAATCCAAGGCCTCACGCTTTGGAATTTTGCGCCCTTTGTCGTCGGAGATAGATTTGCACTCGACTTCAAGCCCTTGTGGTCCGAGAGCCGGGATCAAGAGATCCATCGTGCCGCCCCCAGTCACTTCGGGCCATTGAACTTCGAGACCACGCCGAAGGAAGTGAGTCGCGGCCGTCAGCTCCAGGCGCATCCCGCGCAAGTCATCCGGGTTCTTCAGCGCACCGTGAACACGGCGCACGAGCTGGGCGCGCTGAGGCCCGGCGGAGGATTCAGCAATCGACAGTACCTGAGCGGCAAAGGCCATGCACGGATACAGCGGGCTGATATCCATCTGCTGCACGGGCAACCGGCCATACTTTTTGGTGAGTTCGGTCGCCGCCTGCAGGCCGAAAGCGAACTCATTTTCTTGAAGCAGGTGGTCCCTCAGCAGCTTGTTGCCTTTGATATCTATCTTGACAAGGTCAACCCGCTTCTTCCAGTGCTGCGCACCGATCAAGTCACTGAACCGCTCGAAAACTGACGGGATGTCCCCGGTATATAGCTCGACCTGCAAACTCCCCTCCCTTCTTCGCAGGCCTACATGCTGCTGGTACCAGTCAAAGCAGCGACGGTATCTTTCGCTTTTCGACCGGCCGGATGTAGCGGGCCAGCACGGTATCGCTGCGGTGCCCAGTCTGCTCTCGGATGAGCCATGTGGGCAGCGATGCCATCGCCGCCGTGGTCACGTAGCCCGCGCGAAGGCTATGGCCCGAGAACTCCTCCGGCTCACGCCCCATGGCCTTTGCAGCGCGCTTCACGATCAAGGCCACCGACTGCGCCGTTAGCGGTTCATCGGACACCACACCCCCCTTGGTCACCGAGCGGAACAGCCAGCCGGTTTCGATGCCCGCCACCGCCAGCCACGCCTTGAGGCTCTGGATGGGGCAACGCTCGCCGCTGGCCTGCGGCAGAAACACCGAACGCCCCTTGCCAAACTGATCGGTCTTGGAAAACCGAAGCAGCACCTCGGCGTGGGTGTCGTGGAAGGTCACGTCCTCCACCCGCAAGGCCACCAACTCAGCGCGGCGGAACGCACCCGCGAAACCGACCAGCAGCAAAGCCCTGTCTCGCGCTGCCTTGGTGGGGTGTGACTTCTGCTGGTCGAGCACGGCCAGCATCTCCAGCAGCACGTCGCGGGTGATTGGCTTCACCGCACGCTGGCGGGTGCCGTGCTGGCGGCGGATGCCTTTCATGGTCGCCACGACCACATCAGCCCGCGTCGGCGACTTCAGCCCTTGGTCGCGGTGGGCCTGTGCGATGGACACGCAGCGCCGCTCCAGCGTCGCCACTTTCATGGCCGGGGCCAACTTCGCCAAGTACTCCGCCACCATGGCCGGTGTTGCCGGTATGGCCCCGCCGTGCTGGATGAAATGGCGCACATCGCTGGCATAGGCCCGCTTGGTGGCTTTCGAGCTGGCAGAGGCGACATAGCCAGCCACGGAGCCGGTCGGCGGCTTCTCTGCCGTTTTGGCTGCGGTGCTGGCGGTGGATTCTTCGCTAGATGCTGGCGATTTGGTGCCAGCCGATGCGTGCGGCTTTTTGGTGGTCATTTTGGTAGTGATAAGTGCGTGCTATCGCTACGAACGCAGCGACAAAAAAGCCGTGCGGCGCGAACGCGGCACGGCGGAATGAACTGGCCGCAACTTTGCGCTGCGGCCTGCGGACGGTGATTTGGGATTAGTAGCAGCTGGGCAGCAGCACCGTGGTGACCGACCGGTCCCACTCGGTGATGACCCACACGACCGCCGGGTCGCCTTCCTTGCCGATGTCGAACGACGAGAAGATGCGTGATTCACCAGACAAAACAGCCTGCCAGTTGGCATTGCGATCCTCCGCGCACATGGCGGCCCACTCGCACCGCTGGTGACGGCGCAGCAGGTCGAGGACGTTCCCTCCGCGCTTTTCGATCAACCGCAGCGCGGGCGGCGTGGCAACGACATCGCCCAACTCGAAGAGCACGGGCGGGTGGATGGCGATGGGCAGTGGATCGTTGGGCGATGCAGGGCCTGCCTTCGGCGGCATGGCGGATTCTTGAGACATGGGGTTTCCTTCAGATGGGGTTGCGCCAACCTGCCCGCCAGAAACGACAAAGGGCTGAGACGTTTTGTCTCAGCCCTTGGGGGTGACCGGCAGCGATCGGCAGATTTGCTTGCGCGGCGCGGCTGACCAGTTGAAGTCAGCCACAGCCGCGTCGTCACAGTAGCGCGGGGCGAAACCGGCCGCAATCTCGGTGTGACTTCGCTTCAGACGAACCAGAAATCACCACACATCCCAGCTGCCGTCATCGGACGACTTGGCCTCAAGGGTGGTCGCGCTGCCATTCGGGACTGCGTAGCACGGTGGGACCGCGCCCGGACGGGCCGCCCTCACCAGAATGTCGCCCGAATCGAGCAGACGGATGTAGAGCTGGTCGCCGCATTGCAGACCGGCCCGTTCGACAATATGGCTCGGCACTCGAACACCGAGCGAGTTACCCCATTTCGACAGCTTGCTTGGCATGGTGTTGCACTCACTTCATTGATACACATTGGCTATCGCAAATTGGCAGCAGGTGCCCTTGCCAACCATGCTTCGGTCTCTGTAGTGCTGTCTTGTAAAGGCTCCGGGCGGAATTCCCCGCATCAACCAGGAGCAATCCACCATGCAAGCTCAGACCATCGAACGCCGCTTCAAGGCAAACCGGGTCTTCATCAACGGAAAAGCGCGAATGGGTAACTACACCCGCTTTGACCTCTGGTGCGGCCTCATCGTCAACGTCTACGACACCGGCAGCGTGGTCGTTCAAGGCCGCATCCGCGCGTTCCCGTATCCCTATGACCCCTTGCCGGCGATTCGCAAGAGTCTGCCCTTCGACACCGCTTGGCAGTTCTCTCGCGCCAAGAAATAGCGCAACTACCGCATGGCGGCCTGATGGTCGCCATGCCCACTGTTCAGTTCTTTCACGTAGGGGCGGGAATCATCGGAAAACTGCCTGGATAAAGGCCTGCCCCTTCCCGGTGTCAGCTCAAACGGCCTGAAAGGACACGACAAATCCTCTTCTCACCAACTCTCCAACCAGTCGTGAGATGCCGCATTTCGCAAAGAACGGCAAATCATTGAGTTGCTTGCCCATCAGAACCATGCAAAGATTCCATTCATGCCGCTTCGGCTGGGTTGTGAGCCAAGTGGTATCCCAGCCCTTTCCGACAGCGTTTACTCTGGCTGCAAGCTTTTGCCGGTAGGTCGGGTCGGTGTCAAAGAACGTCTCCGCCGTTCGACGAACCTGCTCACACAGGTGACTTACTCCTGCTGAACCTGTCGGGTGTTTGACGAAATACAGCGTCTTCGACGGCAAGTGCATGAGGTCACAAAACTCAAAGCGCGATGATCCCCCACCAAACTGCACAAGCTCCTTGTCAAAGAGCCAAAGGTCGGGATCGGCGTTTGCGGCCTTCTCGTTATAAGGCCCTTCATGGTCTACCGAGTTCCACGCCAGAAGATTCAGTGCCGGTGCGCCGATTGTCCCCAAGACTTGGTTTGTACTGGCGATGAACTGGCGGTCTGCTGCGTACCAAGAGCCGGACGACAGGACATGAGTAATGCCCCCGTGAGTGACTTCAACACCCATGCAGGCATACATTGAGCAAGAGTCGATCTCCTCCTTATCAGCATCCAGCAAGTGAACTCGCGTGGCCTTCGCAGCTTCGAGGTTGGCCGTATCTCCCTTTGACTGAACATGGCTCTTCCAGCTTGCATACGTCAAGTATGGCGATGTAGTTGGGCTAGCCCGCATACGACCGATAACAAAATGCTGCGGATAGGGTTTGTCTCCGCTGCGTTCTGTTGGGGCGGCAAATGTGATTGAGTTCTCTGGATGTGCCGCTCCCAGGACTCCATCCAACAGTGCATCCAGTTGATCCACCACGGCTTCATCACGCACCGGAACGAGGTTGTTCGCCTGTGGCCATCGGGTGCGGTGCTCATTTGAGTCAAATCGTTCAATGATTTTGTCCAGCGCATCAAGAAGCTTGGCCACATCCATATCGAACTTGAAAGACACCCCGCCGCGTACCTTCCTGCCAAGGAGCGGCCAGTACGAAGTCTCCGGTACACCCTCAACCGCAGTAACTAGGTCGCGGTCAGATTCAAAGCCGAATTCACGGACAGAGGAGGCGGCTGGCGCGCGCTCATTCGCGATATGACGCTTTGCAAATACCTGTTCTGCACGGACTTCGCACACCTGCACCTGTGGGACGATGGCCAAGGCAACGGTCTTTCCAAATTCCGGGTCAACCCACTCATCCTTAACCTTTGTATGGCCATACCCGAAGGTAAAGACGAAGGTTTTTCCATTCCTGGGCACCCAGAGAATGCCGCCAGGAGATTGGCTCTCCAGTTGCAGGTTTGAGCCCGCCGGGATTAAGGACGAAATCGGATCAAGCCATTTGGGAGGTGATGGATCAGAAGGCAGGGCTAAAAACTTGCCCTCTGGAATCGATTCGATCAGTGTCGAGCTGGATGCGCTAGCTGCCTCCAGTTGTTGAAGCGCCTCTGAGACCTTGGATGCTCTCAAAAGGTACAAGCTGACGGTAAGCCGAGTTGGTTCTCCAGTGGCAGTTGCCATTCATCCTCCCTATTGTTGGTCTTGATTCGATGTTTTCAGGCGCGGAAGACCTCTTCCGCCATGTTGTCGAGCTTCTCCTTCACCGCACGCCAGTTCGGCATGTGCCGATCCAAGGTGCGGTAGAACTTGGGACTGTGGTTATGGTGGAGCAGGTGGCACAGCTCATGGAGCAGCACGTAGTCGATGCACTCGCGCGGAGCCTTCACCAGCAACGGGTTCAGTGTGATACGGCCCGAGGGTGAGCAGCTGCCCCATTGCACTGTCATGAACTGCAGGCGTGTCTGTGGAAGCTGCTTGACCCATCGGAGCGGGGCGGCAATCGCCGTCAGTCGATCTGCAAACACCTCCCGTGCTCGCTGCCGATACCAGGCATCCAAGGCCATCTTGATCGGGGCCGCGGCTTGTTCAGGCGTCGTCACGGTGATGAAAGCGCCGCGCATCCGAGCCTCTGCCCTGGCCCCAGCGTCGACAACGACCTTCAAGCGGTAGCGGCGGCCCAGATAGTGCAAGGACTCCCCGCTAACATACTCGCGGGGCAGCACATGGGCCAGCCGTGCCCTGGCTGCTTCCACATGCCGGCTGATCCAGCGTGCCCGCTTTTTCACGGCAGTCATCACATCAACCAAGGGCGCTGTATCGGGTGCATCCACCAGCACGCGTGCGTCTGGCTCCACATGGATGGCAACGCGCGTCACAGTGCGCGAGGGTTGGCGGCGCAGACTGAAGGCAATGACTTCATCGCCATAGGCGATGCGGTGCTGCGAGTCGCTTTCAGTGACCTGCATGCTCAAGACTTGCTCAACCCGACACGCGTGATCTGGATGACTTGCTCGACCACCAGCTTGGCGTTGTCCAAGCCCAGCGTGCCGAACAACAGCGGCAGCAGACCCTTGCGAATGGCAGCCTCGATGTTCTGAGGGTTGAGCGAGTTCTCCGCCACGGCGTCGCGCACCACGGTGTCCATTGCAATTGCTTGCTGCACCAGCTTGTCCGTCGCATCGCCACTCAGCGCGGCAAAGGCCTCGTCCCCCAGCACCAGACGCATGGCGCCATAGTAGGCCTTGGCATGTGGCTTGTCTGCCAATGCATCGGGCATATCCGGGGTGGCACGGGCGTCCAGCTTTTCCTCAAAGGACTTGAACAGGGCGTACTGCTTCAACGGATGATCGAACATGGCCTCCGCTTCAGCGATGGCCTGACGCAGCAGTTCGCCAAACACCTTCTGCGCATAGGGGTCGGCCGCCAGCTCCTGTTCGATGGTCTTGCGCAGCCGGGTGCGGATCATGTCCGTCTCGTTGCGCGTCTTTTCTTCCGACCAGTCCTTCGGGTCTTCCGCTTGCCCCAACTGGTGCACCAGATAGACACCCTCGGGTTCGCGCACCTCTGTCCCGATGACCTGCTTGTCCACCAGCTTGCGGATTTGTTCCTCGTAGACGCTGTAATCCACCGTCTCCATGGCATCGCGGCGGGCGGTCTGCCGAAGTTCGGTGAAGAAGCGAAGGTCGGCCTTGTACCGGGTAATCTGTGCCTCAGAAAAACTCTTGTCCTCAAAGAAGCTGCGTGATGAAAGTGCGGTCTGTAAGCACAAGCCGAAGGCGGTCAGTGCCTCGTAGAAGTCGTCTCGCAGTTTTTGCCGCTCGTCGTACTCCTCGCCATCACTGCCCTTCACGAACTTCGGTGCCAGCACTTGCCGGTACTGCTCGCGATCGAGCTTGTTGGTCACCGACTTGAAGAACGACCACAGTTCATCGTGCAAAGCAGGCAGGCGCTTGTACTCCGTGCTGAACTGGTGGTACAGGCCCTCCAGGTCGCTGATGTCGAAGCCGCCTTGCGTGCGAGCTTCCAGGTCCTGGTAGGCGCGGATGGCAGTGTCGAGTTCCTTCAAGATGCCACGGTAGTCCACCAACACGCCGTACCGCTTGGCGTCATGCAGGCGGTTGACGCGGGCCACGGCCTGAATGAGGTTGTGCCCTTTCAAGGGCTTGTCGATGTACAGCACCGTGTTGCGCGGCTCGTCGAACCCCGTCAGCAGTTTGTCCACGACGATCAGCAAGTCAGGTGCGCCGTCCGTGCCAAAGTCGCTGACCACCTGTTTCTCATAAGTCTCGGCATCGTTGCCGCAGGTAGCCATGGCCTGCTTCCACCATTTCTGCACCTCAGGCAGCGTGTCCTCGTCCACATCGGAGTTGCCTTCGCGCGTGTCTGGGGCCGAGATCACCACCGCACTGGTCACCAAACCGGTATCGTCCAGCGCCTTCTTGTAGCGAATGGCGTCGAGCTTGCTGTCGGTGGCCACCTGCCCTTTCAGGCCGAGCCCCAGCTTCTTGATGTTTTCGTTGAAGTGGGTCGCGATGTCCCAGGCAATCAGCTCGATACGGTTGGCTGCGCCGTAGATGGCGCCCTTCTTGGCAAACTTCTTTTTCAGGTCGGTGCGCTGGGCATCGCTGAGGTTGCTGGTGATCTTCTCGAACCAGCGGTTCACGGCCTCTTCGTTGATATCCAGCTCGGGCACACGCTCTTCGTACAGCAGCGGGGCCACGGTTTCATCTTCCACCGCGCGCTGCATGGTGTAGGCGTGCACGATGGGGCCGAACTTGTTTGCCGTCTTCTCGTCCTTGAGCAAGGGCGTACCGGTGAAGGCGATGTAAGCCGCCTTGGGCAGGGCCTTCTTCATGCGCTCATGCGTCTCGCCGCCGTGGCTGCGGTGGCCTTCGTCCACCAGCACGATCATGTCGGCCGAGTCATTACGGCACTCCGGCAGCTTGGACGCCGTGTTGAACTTGTGCACCAGCGTGAAAGTGATGCGCTCGGTGCCTTTGCCGATGCGCTGGGCCAGGTCACGACCAGACAGAGTGCGGCTCTTCTCGCCATCCTTCTGCGTGGCGATGCTGGAGCCAAAGGCGCCGCCGGTCATGAAGTTACGGGCGAGCTGGGTTTCCAGGTCAATGCGGTCGGTCACCACCACCACGCGGCATTCCTTCAAGGCATCTACCAGCAGCAGCGCCTTTGTCAGGAACACCATGGTGAAGCTCTTGCCCGAACCCGTGGTGTGCCACACCACGCCACCCTCGCGGCCACCGCCTTGCGATTCGGGCTTCATCTGGCTGATGCGCGCCAGCAGCGCACGGATGCCAAAGAACTGCTGGTAGCGGGCCACGATCTTGCCCACCTTGCGGTCGAACAGCACGTAGCCGCGCAGGAATTCAAGCAGCCGTGCTGGGGTCAACAGGCTCACCAGCAAGCGGTCCTGGTCGGTGGCCTGCATGGGGGCGCTCCACAGCGTATCGAAGTACGCCGCTAGCGCGGCAGGCTTGCCGTCGAACAGCGCCGCACGCACATCCGGCTTGAGTGCCTTGTTCTTGAGCGCCTGCATGTGGGCCTCATCCCATTCTTCTTCCCGCCACTTGGCCCAGAACTTGGCCGCAGTGTGCGTGGTGCCGTAGCGCCCCTCGGTCTGGCTGATGGACAGCAGCAACTGGGCATAGGCAAACAGATTGGGAATCTCGTCTGGCCGCTGGTTGCGCAGGTGCTGGCTGATGCCCTCGGTCACCATTGCCTTGGCGGGGTGGCTGCCGCCGCCCGACTCGGGCCGCTTGGCCTCGATGACGACCAGCGGAATGCCATTCACATACGCCACCACATCGGGCGTGCGGTGGTGCGTGCCCTGCGCGGCCAGCACCTCCAGCTCTTCGGTCACGTCCCACCGGTTGGCCGTGGCGTCAGTCCAGTCGATCACGTGGATCGTGGGCTGGTGCTTCTTGCCATCGGGCATGAACTCCGTCACCGTAATGCCCAGCGCCAGCTTGCCGTACAGCCGCTCGTTGGCGGGCATCAGCCCTTCAGCCAGGCTGAGCGCCGACAACTCCCGCACGATCTGGTCGATGCCGCTGGGCGACAGCGGGTACCACTCGCCCTTGTATTCGTAGCGCCGGGTTTGCAGCACCTCGATCAGCCGAGGCTTGAGGATGACCTCACGCGTGCTGCCGCGCAGGGCCAGTGCCTGTGCAGTGGTCAGGAAGTTCCAGCCCAGGTTGCACAGCAGGTGCAGCGCGGGCAGGTGGGCGCTGTACTGTTCGCGGGAGTTGGGCGTGGTATTCATGCCCGCACCTCTGCTTCGGCGTCCGGCATCTTGACGCGGCGCTTGCCGGTCAGGAGCTGCGACATGAGGGCGGCTTTTTCTTGTCGCAGAAGTTGGAGATATGTCTCGTGTCGCTTGGCGACCTGTTCCGCAGCATTCAGTGTGATAGCGATGGCTTCTTGCTCTGCGATTGACGGGTATGGCAGCTTGATAAACTCAAAATCGTCGTAGCTGATCTGCTTTCCGTCTCGAATTCCGATGACTGCGACTGCCAATCGCCCAATGAATTCCTGCGATTTAAAGTAGTGCCGGTAGAAGTCGTCAACAATTGGTTTTGTCGGCATCAGAACTGTGTATGCAGGACTAACGAGCCCCCTATATCGCGAGTACTCCAGCCCCCCCTCAAAAGAGCGAAGGCTGATAACGAAGTCTCCCGGCTCAACGAGTTTGTAGCCATCTGTTGAGCCGTCGGGCATGACCACCTTTCGATCCAACGAACTACGCGGCACAACGCCCACGTCCTGCATAACCGACAGTAATTCAAGACCGTCGTTGCGGCGCACGGATCGTGGCAAGAAAATCTCGGAGGCGTGCTCTCTACGCAAGACTGTCTCCCCACGTGACTGTCGGGAGCGATCACTGATAAGTTTCTGCATCAACCCCAATCTTTGCTGCTTGCTGTTAGCTAGCAACCGCTCTGTGGCGGCGATGGTTTGATCCCAAGTGGACAACACACCCACGATTGCAGCCTGTTCACGAATTGGTGGCAAAGGAAGCTCCAGCTTCTCAAGTCCTGCCTTCGTTAGCTTGTACCGCCCGACACCTTGCCTCGAAAGCACAGGCGTTAAGTCGCGGTGCATGAAGCAGTAATAGAACCACTTGGCTAAGCACTCCTCAGAGTCGCCAATGATGTGTGCATGGTTGTTGACGTTGGCCTTACCTTCAAAGTAGAGCGTCATCGAGCGATCTCGGAACTTCAGGAAGTGGTCGCCGTCCTCGCCGATGAGTGCGAATGGTTCGTCAATCCGATAGTGGTCAATCGAATCCAGTTGACCAGTAGGACCGAAGTAGGGGTAATGGCCCTGTATAACTGCCCGGTCTGCTGCACTCAATGGGAAACGCAAGGTGTTTCTGATCGAGCAACTCTGGCCGACAGTAGTAGTCTTCCATCCATTAGGCAGCATCGCGACCTCCCTTCTTCTTTGTCAGCCGCTTAGCGACCTTGCCCAACTCCTCCAAGGCGCCATCATCTGTCGATGACGCACCGAGCACGCGGACGGCATAAACCTCGCCTTCCGCCTCAAGAGCGGCACGTCGTTGCGCTGCAAACTGCTCGTACTCGCTCTGTGCATGGGCCACCGCCTGCTTGTGCGACACCTTGCCGGCACCCACCAGCACCTGCCGGTCGTTAAAGCTGAGGAAGGCATCAAGCTTTTCGGCCCAGTCTTTCAGGAACACCTCTTTGCGCCGCGTGGCCTGGTCTTCGGCAAAGTCCAGCCACATGGTGACGATGCGGTTCAGCTCGGTGATTTCCTGCTCGTTCAGGTAGTTCTTGGCCACGCCCACGTCGGCCTTCTGCACCTGGCCCTTGCGGGTGGTGGTCAGGCCCATGTTGGGCTGGGTGTGGTCGGCACGGCGGCGGATGATTTCGGCGGCCGTCTGGCCCGACACGGCGTAGTGCAGCTTGTTCTGGATGATGCGGAAAAAGGCTGTGGTCTCGGGCAGCGTTGGGGCGTAGTCCGCGGCCAGGGCGAAGATTTCGCGCACCCGCAGGTACATGCGGCGCTCGCTGGCGCGGATGTCGCGGATGCGCTCCAGCAACTCGCCGAAGCGGTCTGGCAAGACCGAGTCGCCCACGGGTGGGTTCTTCAGGCGCTCATCGTCCATCACGAAGCCTTTGAGCAGGTACTCGCTCAGGTTGGCCGTGGCCCATTGGCGGAACTGGGTGCCGCGTGCCGAACGCGCCCGGTAGCCCACGGCCAAGATGACGTCGAGGCTGTAGAAGCGCACATTGCGTCGGACGAGCCGACCACCCTCTTGGCGAACTTGTAAGCCGGACTTACAAGTTGCCTCGGAGTCGGCTTCACCCTCGGCATAGATGGCTTTCACATGCTGGGTGACGTTTTGCGGCGTGGTCTGGAACAGCGTGGCGATTTCGGCCTGGCTGAGCCAAAGCGAGCCGCCCTCGGCCCGCATTTCAACGCGGGTGAGGCCGTCGTCGGTCGTGTAGAGAATGAATTCGCCCTGGCTTTCGGCGCTGGCTGATGCCTGCAACTCCACCGGCGCTGTCATCGCCTTGGTCGGCGTGCTGGCACGCTTGGTAGGCCTTGGCGCTTTACTCATAGCCCAACTCCTTCAGGTACACGGCCATCTGGGTTTCCAGGCTGGCCAGCTCGGCCTTGAGCTGCTCACGTTCTTTGCGCACGGCCATCAGGTCGATTTCGGCCTCCTCCTCAAAGGTGTCCACGTAGCGCGGGATGTTGAGGTTGAAGTCGTTCTCGGCAATCTCGGCAGGCGTGGCAAGGTAGGCGTACTTGTCCACGCTCTGCCGCGTGGCGGCGGTGGTCAGGATGCGTTGCAGGTCGGTTTCGCGCAGCAGGTTCTGGTTCTTGCCGGCCTCAAAGTCGCGGCTGGCGTCGATGAACAGCACCTTGTCGTCGGCCTTGTTCTTGCGGAACACCAGCACAGCGGCGGGGATGCCGGTGCCGTAGAACAGCTTTTCGGGCAGGCCAATCACCACGTCGAGCAGGTTTTCTTCGATCAGCTTCTGGCGGATGCGGCCCTCGGCGGCACCACGGAATAGCACACCATGTGGCACGACCACTGCCATGCGGCCGGTGCCGGGTTTCATGGTCTCGATCATGTGCAGGATGAAGGCGTAGTCGCCCTTGGTGCGCGGCGGGACGCCCCGGCGGAAGCGGCTGAACTTGTCGGCATCGGCCCCCTCGAAGCCCCACTTTTCCAGGCTGAACGGCGGGTTGGCCACCACAATGTCAAAGTGCTTGAGGCTGGCTGCACCGTCGAGCAGCTTGGGGTTGCGGATGGTGTCGCCCCACTCGATACGGTGGTTGTCCTCGCCATGCAGGAACATGTTCATCTTGGCCAGCGCCCACGTGCTGCCGATGGCTTCTTGCCCATAGAGCGCGTACTTGCGTGAACCGGTGTTCTCACGGATCAGCCGACCGCACTTCATCAACAGCGACCCGGAGCCGCAGGTGGGGTCACAGATTTCGTCGCCCTCTTGCGGCACCATCAGGCGTGCCATGAGCGCGGAGACCTCGGGCGGGGTGTAGAACTCGCCAGCCTTCTTGCCACTGGTGGAGGCAAAGTTCTTGATGAGGAATTCGTAGGCGTTGCCGATCACGTCGAGCTGGCCGACACGGCTGGGGCGCAAATCCAGCTCGGGCTTGGCAAAGTCTTCCAGCAAGTGGCGCAGGATGTCGTTCTTCTGCTGCTCGTCGCCCAGCTTGTTGGAGTTGAAGCTGATGTCTTGGAACACATCACGCAGCTTGGTGATGTTGGCCTCTTCGATGGCGTGCAGCGCCTTGTCGATACGTTCGCCATTGCCGGGGCTGTGTCGCAGGGTGTGCAGTGAATAGAAGCTGGCGCTGGCAGGCAGCACGAAACGCTCGTTCTTGAGCATTTCCTCAATCAGCTCGGGGTGGTCGCCGTACTGTTTCTTGTAGGCGTCGTAGTGGTCTTGCCAGACATCCGACACGTACTTGAGGAACAGCATGGTCAGGACGAAGTCTTTGTAGATGCTTGGGTCCACGGTGCCGCGAAAGGTGTCGCAGGCGGCCCAGACGGCGGCGTTGATGTCGTCCTGGCTGACAGAGGTGATTTCGGCGGTAATGTCGTTCATGGTGTGGGTTCCCTGGGTTGTTCAGTGAGCGGCTTGTGCGGTATGCGCAAGGCCTTCCGCGAGCGCCTGGAGTTGTTGCTCGCGGTTGTGAATGAGTTGGTGGAGGGTGCGTCGCTCCTGGCGCGCAAAGTCGGCCAGGGCAACGATGCGTTGCTGATCTGCCAGCGACGGCACGCTCAACGTCAGCGATTCCAGTACGGGGCGACGGATGCTCAGCTGGCTGCTGCCTTCAGCGGCTTGCTGAAGCTGACGCTGGAATGGGGGCTGGTTGATCTGCCACGCCAAAAAGGCTGGCAGCAGCGCGGCCCGTGGCAACACTTGAAGCAGGAAGAAGTGCGGACTGCACACGGCCGCGCTGGGCGGCTCGTCAATGCAGACCGCGTAGAAGCGCGCACCTTTGGAGACGAATAGGACGTCACCGGCCTTGAGCCAGTCCGGCTGCTTGCGACCGGCGAGGGATGTGCGGATGACGCCAGACCAGTTGACCCCTTGGTCAGGGTCAACGTCCTTCATCTGGACAGCCAAGGTGCTGCCGTCAGCCGACTCCTCTATGGAGCCCCGAAAGGGGTAGCCGCCTTGCAAGGAGGCTACGCTGCCAACGGTAGAAAATTTTGCATCAATCGCCATGAAGCAAATGATACCTGAATTTTCTACATATGCAAGAAAATCTGCATCACTGCGATTGATGTTGATTTCCGCATGGGCTGCCGTGAGCATCAGGCACCATGAACCCCAACTGCTCCGCGGCGACTTCCTCGATCAAACCCTCCGGCACACCGGCGACCAAGATCGACTCAGGCAAGGACAGCAGCCGCCGACGCAGACTGCCATGCTGCGCAAATCTCGCCAGCAAAGCCGCCTTCAAAAGGCACCGATGCTCGCTGCTGGTCGGCTGACTTCGCCACGCCCGCGCCAAAGGCCACGGCCAATCTTGCGGGTGCGCCGTCCGCCAGTACTGCCCATCCAGAACAAATGGGTACGCACTGGCGGGATGTAACCAGCCGAACTCGTCGGCCGGGGAGTTGACGAAGACGCGAGGAACCTCCGCTCGCGCGTTCTCCGGCGAGAACTCAATGGCACCGTCCAGGTCTGGCCGGTAACTGACGCTGCACCAACCCCGGTCCAGCAACCGAAGGCGCAAGAAGTAGTCCTTGCCGAGGCAACTCAGGTCAGCCAGCAAGAACACGGACTCCGCCTTTCCGAAGCGGCTGAGGCCTGACCACTGGCCGGGAGTCAGTGAAAGCCGGGGCTCGCATGCGGCGAAGAGCCCATCGACATCCTGGGACGGCACCACGTCGAACCGGTAGCCCAACGTCACTGGTTCGTCGTTGGATCGAACTCCAATGACCGTGCCAGTTTGGCAGCGGGCAAACCGCAAAGGTGACCTGAACACCAGTGCGGAGTCCGCGAAGTGGATCGCCATGGCGCCAGCCAGCAAACTGTCGGCCACCACGCCAACCTTCTTGCCAGCCGCACGCCATGGCTGGATCAGGTCGATTCGGCTGATGGGCTGAATCAGCAACTGTTCCAGCAGCATGGGGTCACTCCGATGAAGCGTCGGCTGCGCCGCTCTCGGTGGCAGGCACTTCGGAGGTGCCAACTCCTGCGACATCGAGGGACGCCGAATCCAAGGCTGGCGATACGTCGCCGCCGGCATCCGACCCATTCGGCGTTATCGGCGCCTTCTTCTTTGCGGCCGGTTTGGGCTTTCCTGCCGCCGCCTTGACCACTGCCGTTTTGGGAGTCTTGGCAGTTGACACGCCAACCGTCTTCGCGTCAGGGCCTGCCGACTCGACCACTTCAGCCGCAGCCTTCTTGGTGCCCTTTTTGGGCGAGCCTGCTTGCTCAGCGAGAAGCACCGGCACGAAGGTGTCCAGCTTGATGCGATTCCAGTCCCGCCGCTCCTGCTGCTTGAGCCAGAAGCCGGGGTCGAGCACGCGCTCGTCGCCGTCCGGCAACCGCTCGAAGACGACCAAGTGCGAATTGCCCGTGCTGGGCATCTTGCGCGTCTCCATGATCGCCAGCGAGGGCATGGCAGCCAGGCTCTTGAACGGTGCCTTCTTGCCATGGCCAATGCCGAAATGGGCCAACAGCTTGAAGAGGTTTTCGTGGGTGGTCGTGTACGGGCCGTCTTTCGGATAGCCCAGCTCCTTGATGGCGACCTTGCGCACCGTTGCCAGGGACTGACCACTGACCATGGCGACGCAGGCCAAGCCGCAGTCCGTCAGCGTCTCTTGGGTAACCAGCTTCACAGCCATTTCGTCTCTCCTTTGCCGATTCGGTTCATCTCTCGTTCCTTCCGAGGTTGAGCACGGCATGCAGCGGCGCGCCAGTGCTGCCAAGGGCACGGGCTGTCATGTGTGCGGTGGGGGATTTGCGGTTGAGCCGCAGCAAGACGCGAGCGCAGCGGCCAGTCTGATCGGTGGCCGTTTCGGCTCGCGCTTTACCGTTTTAGCCGCCTGCGATCAGGTGTGGCAAGCGCCGTGTGACTTCGCCAGACGCGAGTTCTGGATGCCGGTCACCGCAGGCTTTCGCAAGGTCTACCGGCCAGTAAACGTGCGATTTGCAGATCAACAAACTGCGCGCTCCGCGTTAACCGAAACCTACATTGGACCCATCGAAACGACGGAGCGATGAATGAATCAGATTGAGATCAACAACGAGTTGCTGACCGAGGCCCAGGCCGCAGCCTACTTGGGGTTGAAGAACCCCAAAACGCTGGCGGTCTGGCGATGCACCAAGCGGTACCCGCTGACTTTCGTGAAGTACGGGCGCACGGTGCGATACCGCCGCAAGGACCTGGATGCCTTCATCGAATCAGGCGTGACCCGCATTCAAGCACCGGAGGTCAGCAAATGACGTCGTAGACCTTGACCATTTTGCGCCGGGTCTCGGCGCGACCACACCGTGTAATACATGAATAGCTGTTCATATTGGTTATGCAGATATGCCATGTATGACTTGATAAGACATACCAGCTTATAGACCTACCACTACCAATATGGGGCTATGGCATGAAGGAAGTGAGATTGAGATGTTGACCCCCAAGAAAGTATTTGTAGACACCATTACAACGCAATGCGATCTGATGCTTCCGGATCTGCGAATGGGAGGCACGCAGAACTCTGGCCCTCCCCGCGCAACGCGCTTTCTGATTCCTAATAGTGAGTACCAAGACAAAGGCCTTCACGGTCTGTACCTGCCCACCAAAGACATTTTGGTTGTCGAAGGTAGCGTGATTGGATACATGCAAGGCCACAACGTTTTTGGCTCCTGCGATGTGCAGAATCTGGTGCTGGAGTCCTACAAGGCTGCACATATCACCAGTGCGCTGCCACTCAGCAAAGATGAGAAACGCCGAATTGAACAGGACGAGGGCCTGACGCTGAAGCGACTGGACGTTGGCGTCAATCTGGCCTTGCCTTCGGATACGCCGATCAGCCGTGTGCTGGTCGAACTGGCGCACAAGATGATTGATGCCGGAATCGACACCTCGACCTACGGCCACGGCGAAACGGTCTATCGAAGCCAGCACTCGCAGAGTTCGTCGCACAAGTTCTACGACAAGGCCAAGCAGCTGTACGACACCCGAGGACTGCCATTGAACCTGCCGAATCGGGATGCCATCCTGGAGTTCACCAAAACGGTGATCCGATCCGAGATCGTGCTCCGTTATCCAAAGATGAAAATCTTGGAGATGACCAAGCCGCGTGATTGGACCTTCGCCAAGTTGAAGGCCGAATTGGTGAGCGCCTTCGACAGGTTGCATCTCAGCGGCACCGTACGTGCGGGTTTGAGTGCGCTCGACCTCCGCGACGTGAAGCACATGTACCGCACGACCTATCGCTGCTGGGAGCACGGCGACGATTTGCAGGTTCTGCTGGAGCCCAAGGCCTACAAGCGTCAGGTGGCCTATTTCGAGTCCATCGGCTTCGACATCACAACACCCCCGCCAGTGAGCGGCGAGGAGACGCCGTTGGGCGACATCTTCACGCTGTCCAATGCTGTGGAGCCGCCGCCCGAACTGTGGGGCGACGATGACGACGCGGAAGCCGTCGAATGCTGACCAGGACAGGTGATGCGTCTTTTGCTTGGGGCATCACCGCCTTGAAGCCCGGTCAATCTGCCTTCATCGCGAAGGCCATGGCGACGATCTGCCGGAAGGCGTCGTCGCTTTCTTCAATGTACTTCTCGCTGCGCGCCCGCCAATTCGGCACCATTGCGGACGAGCCAATGGCGGCTCCGATCAGGTCGACCAAAACTGTGTTCTTGCGACGCCGCTGCGTCGCTTTCCCCGCCACGCCCCCTCTCGGATGGTCAAGATGCCCGTAGTCAGCGTGGAATTGCCTGACGATCAGGTCGCGGTCCAGTCTCGGATTCAGCGTGCCTTGCGCTAATCGTGCTTCAGCGAGTGCGTCCCAGGTTCTGAGCCAAAACGGGTGCAGTTCAACATGCTTGAGCAAGACCCGGCCGACTTTCGCTGCCGCCCGAGGGGAGAAGTCGCCCGCGAAGTCTTCATCCCGAAGAACTGCCTTGCCCATCAACTTGCGGCCAGGGGCCGGCAACGGATCAAGCGCACGCTGTGGGCGCTTTCTCGCAATGGCCTGAGCCCGCTCGAATTCATGCCGAATTGACTCGACCTGCTGATCGAACGACGCATCGAGCCGGAGGCGAACCAGCACCTCGTTGGCGCGAAGGTAAGTGCTGATGTTTTGCGGGCGGTCTGCCGGTGCCTCGTTGGAGATAACCGAGACCGCCGCAGCGGGCGCACCAAACAAGCCGCTCTTGCGCAAAAGAGCAAATGGGGTATCCGGGTTCGGCACGTAGGTGAGCCCCCACAGGTCCATGACCCAGCGGTATCGGTTCATCACGAACCATGGCTGCCCCGCTTTCTCCTGCGCCGCGATATAGGAGCCGAAGGTCTCGTCCTGACCTGCAATGGGCGGTTCGCACTGATGACCACGCAGCGGGCATGTTGCCCAGCCCGGAAAAGCCGGAGGGCTGTCGCTGGTGTAGAAATGCTTGGGACTCGACTTGAAGAAGCTGGGTGACTTGATGCCCAGCTGACCGAGCTTGCGATGTTGCCTGCGGTAACGAGGCATGCGCCGCAACAGTTCCCAGGCCAGTCGCAGGTAGTCGTCGCGCGTGTAGCTGTCCAGCGGCTTGAGCGCCGGATACTGGTCCTGCTTGCGCCAGTTGGCGCCGGGTGCAAACAGCTCGTGCGACTCTTCGTCACCCGCCTCGAAGCGCAGCCACTTGGGGCGGTCTGCGGGGCTTGAAGGTGTGCGGGGCATGAGTCAAATTGTCTTATGAATGGTAGGCCGTGTTGGACTTGAACCAACGACCAAAGGATTCAGGTTTGCATGAGTTTCCTCATTCCCTGGACTATCTCACCACCCTCGCCGCGAATTGCTTGGCGCGTTAGGGTGCCGGGCGCTCTTGGGATGCTTATCGGATTGGCTCCTCACATCCTAGTCTCTGCACCTTCTCGCCTACCGATCCTTCGACCTGCCTTCGGCGAGCTTGGCTCAGGATTGCCGGGCCATCGACTGGCTGACGGTTTCCCTGAGTTCACCCGGTTTTTCCATTGCCGCTTTCACGGCAAGGTCACCATTTCGATGAGTCCTCTGCTCTAACCAACTGAGCTAACGGCCCATTCATAAAACAACTTCAACTCACTGCGCTTTCAGCACCCCGAGGGGCGCCGAAAAACGCCATTTCTCCTTCAGTAGCAAGAACGTAGCAAGCGCCTACCCGCCAACTTCCTCGGTAGCAATCCGGCGAAATCGCCAGAACGCTGTAAGTGCTTGATTTCAAAGCGTTGGAATCAAGCAACCAGTCCGAAAAAAGTGACGGTTAATCGCACTGGCCTCTTGATTATGAGTCCCCTGCTCTGACCAACTGAGCTAACGCCCCTTGCGCAGGCGCCGATTCTAGGCGCTGCCCGCCTTGCCCTGGCTGAGCGCGTTGCTGACCAGGCGGGACGTGATGTCGACGATCTGGATCATGCGGTCGTAGGGCATGCGCGTGGGGCCGATAACGCCCAGCGTGCCGACCACCTGGCCGTCCACCTCGTAGGGCGCGCTGACCACCGACAGGTCCTCGACCGGCACGGTCTGGCTTTCGCCACCGATGAAGATGCGCACGCCCTCGGCCTGGCTGGACACGTCCAGCAGCCGGATGATCTGCGCCTTCTGCTCGAACAGGTCGAACGCGCGGCGCAGCTGGTTCATGTCGCTGGAAAAATCGCTCACGGCCAGCAGGTTGCGCTCGCCCGAGATCACCACCTCGCCCTGCGCCTGGCTCATGGCCTCGGAGCCTGCCTGCACGGCGGCCTGCATCAGTTGCGCGATTTCGCCGCGCAGGTGCTCGACCTCCTGGCGCAGACGCGAACGCACCTGGTCGATGGCCATGCCGGAAAAGTGCGCGTTCAGGTAGTTGGACGCCTCGGTCAACTCGGACGCCGAGTAGTCGGACTCGGTGAACAGCACGCGGTTCTGCACGTCGCCATCAGGCGCCACGATGATCAGCAGCAGCCGCCGCTCGGACAGGCGCAGGAACTCGATGTGGCGAAACACCGAGCTGCGCCGCGGCGCCATCACCACGCCGACGAACTGCGACAGGCTGGACAGCAGGTGCGCGGCGTTGGCGATGACTTTCTGCGGCTGATCGGGCGGCAGCGCGGGCGCGGCCAGGTCGTCGCGCTGCGCCGTCAGCATGGTGTCGACGAACAGACGGTAGCCGCGCGCGGTCGGCACGCGGCCGGCCGAGGTGTGCGGGCTGACGATCAGGCCCAGGTGTTCCAGGTCCGACATCACGTTGCGGATGGTGGCCGGCGACAGCTCCAGCCCCGAGGCGCGCGACAGCGTGCGCGAGCCGACCGGCTGCCCATCGGCGATGTAGCGCTCGATCAGGGCCTTGAGCAGCAGGCGCGAACGGTCATCCAGCATGGGGTGCGCGGCGGCCGTGCTGTGCACCCGCCCGTTCGGTCATCTCGAAGCCACCAAAGTCCGCCATCATGCTGAGGCCCCGGGTCCAGAACGCGCGCGAAACGGCGCTTCGGGGCCAAATCATTATGATGTAATTTGCCAATGAGCCTGAAGTTCCCACGCGTTGCCTTGGTCGGCAAATACACCGAAGCGCCAGCCGGCCCGGCCGCCGATTCCACCCGGGAACTGATGGCCGGCATCGGGCAATTCCTGGAAGACCAGGGCTGCGAAGTGCACCTGGCAGAGCGCACCGCGCACGCTCTCGAGCTCACCCACTTTCCCACGCTGGACGTGGCCGGCATTGGCGCCCAGGCCGACCTGGCGGTGATTGTCGGCGGCGACGGCACCATGCTGGGCATCGGCCGCCACCTGGCGCGCTACGGCACGCCGCTGATCGGCATCAACCAGGGCCGCCTGGGCTTCATCACCGACCTGCCGCTGGACGGCTACCGCGACACCCTGCCGCGCATGCTGCAGGGCGAATACGAAGAGGACCACCGCAGCCTGATGCACGGCAAGGTGATGCGCGGCGACGACTGCGTGTTCGAGGCGTTCGCCATGAACGACGTCGTGGTCAACCGCGGCGCGGCGGCCAGCATGGTGGAGCTGCGGGTCGAGGTCAATGGCCACTTCGTGGCCAACCACCGGGCCGACGGCATCATCGTCGCCACACCCACCGGCTCCACCGCCTACGCGCTGTCGGCCGGCGGGCCACTGCTGCACCCCTTGGTGCCGGCGTGGGCGCTGGTGCCGATTGCGCCGCATACGCTGTCGAACCGCCCCATCGTGGTAGCCGACCCGGTGGAGATCGTGATCGAGATCGTTGGCGGCCGGGACGCCAGCGCCAGCTTCGACATGCAGTCGCTGACCTCGCTGCTGCATGGCGACCGCATCGTGGTGCGGCGCTCGGACCATCGGGTGCGCTTCCTGCACCCGCGCGGCTGGAGCTACTTCGACACCTTGCGTGCCAAGCTGCACTGGAACGAGGGAGGCGTCTGACGCCATGCCGCTGCGCCACCTGAGCCTGCGCGACTTCGTCATCGTGCCCGCGCTGGAGCTGGACCTGGCCGCCGGCTTCACCGCGCTGACGGGCGAAACGGGCGCCGGCAAATCGATCCTGATCGATGCCCTGCAACTGGTGCTGGGCGCGCGCGGCGAGGCGCTGTGGGTGCGCGAGGGCCAGCCGCGCTGCGAGATCGGCGCCGAGTTCGACGTGCCCGCCGCCGCCCTGCCCTGGCTGCGGGACAACGGCTTCGACGGCGAGCCGGACACCTTGCTGCTGCGCCGCACCATCGACACCGCGGGCAAGAGCCGCGCCTGGATCAACGGCTCGCCCGCCACCATCGGCCAGTTGCGCGAGCTGGCCGACTGGCTGGTCGACATCCACGGCCAGCACGCCTGGCAGAGCCTGACGCGGCCCGCCGCCGTGCGCGCCCTGCTCGACGCCTATGCCGGCGCCGACACCACCCGCCTGGCCAGCGACTGGCAGCACTGGCAACAGGCCGAGTCCGCGCTGACCCAGGCGCGCAAGGCGCAGGACAGCCTGGCGCAGGAACGCGAGCGCCTGCTGTGGCAGATCGGCGAGCTGGACCGCCTGGCGCCGGCGCAGGACGAATGGGACGAACTGAACCAGCGCCACGCCCGCCTGTCGCACGCGCAGGCGCTGATCGACGCCGCGCACGCCGCTGCGTCGGCCCTGGAAGGCGGCGATGGCGACGGCGGCGCCCTGCCCGCCCTGACCCAGGCGCAGCACGCCCTGGAGGCGCAACGCACCATCGAGCCCGAGTTTGCAGAGCTGGCGGACATGCTCGAGGCCAGCGCCGCGCAACTGCGCGATGCCGCGCACGCGCTGCACGCCTACCTGCGCCGCGCCGAACCCGACCCCGACCAACTGGCCGCCCTGGACCAGCGCATGGGCCTGTGGGTGGGCCTGGCACGCCGCTACCGCCGCCCGCCCGAGGACTTGCCGGCGCTGCTGGCCGGCTGGCGCCAGGATTTGGCCCGGCTGGACACGGCGGCCGACCTGGCGCGGCTGGAGCAGGACGCCCAATCCGCGCACCAAGCCTGCCTGCGAACCGCCCGTGCGCTGTCCGCCCAGCGCGCCCAGGCGGCCCCCAAGCTGGCGGCTGCAGTGACCGCCGCCATGCAGACGCTGGGCATGCAGGGCGGCCGGTTCGAAGTGGCGCTGGCGCCGCTGGCAGAGCCCGCCGCGCACGGCCTGGAATCCGTGTCTTTTATGGTTGCAGCGCACGCCGGGTCCACGCCAAGAGCTATCGATAAAGTAGCATCCGGCGGCGAACTGTCCCGGCTGGCCTTGGCCATCGCCGTCACCACCAGCCAGCTTGGCACGGCCGGCACGCTGGTGTTCGACGAAGTGGATGCCGGTGTCGGCGGCGCGGTGGCCGCCACCGTCGGCCAGCTGCTGCGCCGCCTGGGCCAGGACCGCCAGGTGCTGTGCGTGACCCACCTGCCGCAGGTCGCCGCCTGCGCCGACCAGCACCTGATGGTCAGCAAGCAGGCCGAGCCCGGCGGAGCCACCACCAGCGCGGTCCGCCCGATCAGCGGCGAGGCACGCACCCACGAGATCGCCCGCATGCTGGGCGGCGAGCGCATTTCCGACACCACGCTGGCGCACGCCGGGGAGCTGCTGCAAGCGCCGCAGGCCGCGCCTGCGGCACCGCGAGGGCGAAAGGCGCGTGCATGAGCGTCGACCAGCCCGCCGCCGACCCGCACGCCATGGCCCCGGGCACCGAGCTGGTGGTCATCACCGGCATGTCCGGCTCCGGCAAGTCGATTGCGCTGCATGCCCTGGAGGATGCCGGCTACTTCTGCATCGACAACCTGCCGCCCGAGCTGCTGGAGCCGTTTCTGGCGCTGGAAGACCAGCGCCGGGCGCGGCGGCTGGCCATCGCCATGGACGTGCGCAGCGGCGAATCGCTGCCCCAGCTGCCCCTTCTGCTGCATGGCCTGCGCGACAAGGGCGTGGCGCTGCGCCTGCTGTTTCTGGACGCCAACGACCACACGCTGGTGCGGCGCTTCTCGGAGACGCGCCGGCGCCACCCGCTGTCGTTGCCCAACGACATCGACGGTCAGCAGGCGTTGATGCAGGCCATCGCGCGCGAGCGCGAACTGCTGGTCGACCTGCGCGAGCGCTCGCACGTCGTCGACACCAGTTTCCTGCGGCCGCCGCAACTGCTGGCCATCGTCAAAGACCTGATCGCCGCACCCACCGCGCACCTGACGCTGGTGTTCGAGTCCTTCGCCTTCAAGCGTGGCATCACGCTGGACGCCGACTACGTGTTCGACGTGCGCATGCTGCCCAACCCGCACTACGACCCCGAACTGCGCCCCCTGACCGGCCGCGATGCGCCGGTGATCGACTACCTCGACCAGCAGCCCGAGGTGCAGCAGATGCTGGCGCAGATCGCCGAGTTCCTGCGTACCTGGCTGCCTGCGCTGGCGCGCGACCACCGCAGCTACGTCACCGTGGCCATTGGCTGTACCGGCGGACAGCACCGCTCGGTCTATCTGGCCGAGAAGCTGGCCCGCCTGTTCGGCACCGAATGGCTCACGCTGCGACGGCACCGCGAGCTCACTCCCAACCTGGCCCCTCAGCGGCCCGAGCCAACGTGAAGATCACCACCTGAAGTGTGCATTGCGATTTCAGGGCGTCTCAGAAAATCTCGGATTCTTGAAAAATATCAATATTTTCAAAAGCTTATATTCGCATAGCGTCTCAGTCGATCAATCGAAATTTCTTGACATCTCGATCATTTGGGGGCCTCATTGGGGGCCTCGAAAGGCTGAGGCCCCCAGATGCTCACCACCATCCAAATCAAGTCCGCCAAGGCGCAAGACCGCGCCTACAAGCTCGCCGACAGCGGCGGGCTGTACCTGCTTGTTCAGCCCAATGGCTCGAAGCTCTGGCGCTACAAGTTCCGCGTAGGCGGTGTCGAGGGCAAGCAATCGTTCGGTGCGTTCCCTGAAGTCAGCTTGGCGGAGGCGCGTGGTTTGCACGGCGACTCCCGCAAGCTGGTAGCCCAAGGCATCAACCCGGTCCAGGCCAAGCAGGAATTGAAGATTGTCCAGGTGCAGGAGCAGTTGGAACGCGTGCGGGGCACATTCGCTGCCGTGATGTCTGACTGGGGTGCTGCCACCGCCGTCGGGCTGCGCCCATCCACCGTTAAACAACGCCAGCGCGAGATCGACAACGATTTGATGCCGAAGCTGAAGAACCGTCCGATGGACGGCATCACGCGCTTGGAGCTGACTGCGCTTCTGAAAGACGTTGAGAAGCGCGCCCCCGAGGTGGCTCGCAATCTTCGCAATCATCTCTGGGGCATGTTCGAGTACTCGATCGATTCGGGGCTGATGGAAAACAACCCGGTGCCGCCACTGCGCGTCATGAAGAAGCGCAACCAGACGAACCACCCTGCCCTGGCCGGCGACAAGATCGGCGACTTTCTGCGCGCCCTCGATGCGGCTGCGACGATCAATGAGGAGACGCGCGTCGCCATGCTGCTGGTCTTGTTGACCGCTTGCCGGAAGGCCGAGGTCATCGAGGCCCGCTGGGATGAACTGGACCTGAAAGCCGCCCATTGGGAGATCCCGGCGGCTCGCATGAAGGCGAAGCGCCCCCATTGGGTGCCGCTGTCGCGTCAGGCCATCGAGTTGCTCACACGCCTACGCAAAATCGTCCCTGCCGGCCGCGAACACCTGTTCCCGAATCGACTTGACCCCCGTCGGCCAATGGCCAATCGCAGTCTAAACGCGCTGATGGAGCGGCTTGGCTTTGGTGGCGAGGGGACGCCGCACGGCATGAGAGCAGCGTTCAGCACGCACTTTAACAGCCTGGGCGCGAGCGTGGACGTGATCGAACATTGCCTGGCACATGTACCGGCCAACGCCGTACGCGCGGCATACAACCGCCATGCCTATCAAGACGAAAGGCGCGTGATGCTTCAAGCGTGGGCCGATCATCTGGACTGTGCACGGGAGGGCAGGCTGGTGCCACCGCTTCGGCAAGTTGCATAGGCGACTGCAAAGCCAAAATGAAAATCCCGGCTCTAGGCCGAGGCTCGGCGCCGGCGTATCCTACCGACACCACTCGATCGAGCCCTCCTTCACCCAAAAGTGACAGGAGCATGCCCGATGCTGGTGGACGGAGGGCGATACGCTGGGCCGGCCCCAAAAATCTGTTTCAACAGACCAACGGGGCCGTCGATCGGGGTTAAGCGAAAGCGAGATCTGCACCCCACAGCCTCCGGGGCAGGTCATGCAGGCCCACTTTTCGACCCCACTGTCAGTAACTAGCCACAACTCGCCCGGCGGGACCGGGTTCTTGCCTGGATGTTGAGCGACCCGGGAAACGAGTAGGTCGTAGCGCAGCCACCCGCACCAACGCAGCGCTCGCGCGACTAGGCCTTTCATGGTCAGCCGATCACGCCGAGAAATGGATTGACATCGCCGCGGCCCCAGCTCGCCTGGCTGGCGCAGATCGGGCAGGAAGCGACCGGCCGGCAGGTCATGGCCCGATCCTCCACCCGGTCGAAGCGGCGAATCCTGTTGTGCGTCATGCCTTGAGAGCCGCGAAAACTGGTCAACCCCTGAATCAGTTCATCGACGGCCGCACAGGCAATGGCCGTGGTGAACGTGACCACGGCTGGCGCGGGATCGCCGCCGCCGTCCACGTAGGCTTCCGCTTTGCGCCGCTCGAACTCGGCCGGGTCGCTGCGCCGGAGCCCCTCCGCCGCAGCGCGGCGCGGATCAACCACCCCCAGACACATGAGACACGGACTGCCGGGGCGAATCGTCGACACGCGCCCCGTCATGTCGTAGTCCGCGCCACTGCGTGCCGCACGCATGCGCAGGCCAACGTCGATAAGGGGGATGCCGTAGTAGTGCGCCAGGCGGTTGAGCATCAAGCGCCCCTGATGGTCGTCGGTACAACCGAACAGCACATCGCAGGAGCGGAGCAGATCACGCAGATCGGGATGGCCAACCCACTCCTTCGTGGTGACGACCTGTGTGCCAAGGCCCGCCACGCGAATCTCGCGCGCAAGGATGTCCACCTTGGCGAGGCTGGCAGCCACATCTGCGGCGCGAGAGCCATGCACGCGGTTGAGATTGGTGACATCGATGATGTCCTTGTCCATCAGCCCGAGAAAACCGACGCCCAGCCTCGCCAGAAGCATCCCGACAGCACTGCCCGTGCCGCCGCAGCCCACGATACCGACCCGCAGCCCCCGAACGACCGGATTGAACCCGCGACCGAAGAGCGCGGCCTGCCGCGCCAGGATTTGATCTTCGTTAGCCGCAACATGCGCGCGCGCGATCTTGATCTGGCTACCTATCAGCGAGATCGATGAAGCCATGACTGTCTCGCCGGGTGCAACCCAGAGCCTGCCCGCCATCGCATTCTCGCGGCCGAACACGATGCTGGCCAAGCCCAAGACGCCCTTGTTGAACGTTGTCCTGGCCAGCTCCGTCTCGTTTCGATCGTCCTGGTCGGAGAAGAATGCTGCCGCGTTCGGATGCGTGTGCACCAGGCCCGCGACCAAGCCGCGCTCCTTCGCGACGCCAAGAATACGCATGAAGCCGCGGGTGGACCACGTGACATGGGCCGGCGACGCCGAGACCATCTCATCGACCGCGACGGGAATGACCTCGTGCGAGATCAGCCTGGTGCGGGGTAGACCCGACCACGGGTCTTCCGAGATGTCGGCCCTGCCGAACAGCACATAGGCGGACGCCTCGGCCCCGTCATCCCTTTGCAGCAGCGAACGCAGGGCCGCCTCGTGCGGTTCCAGCAGGACGATGTCCAGAGCGGCCGGCGACATCACTTCGCCTCCGACAGGGCGTGCTCGATGCGCTTGAGCATGGTATGCAGGCCGTCGATGCCGGGCCGCCACGCCGTGTTGTGCCGCGACCAGCGCTGCCAGTTGCGGCCCTGGAACGCATGGGCCTGGTCGGCGCAGGTCGGGTAGCGCCCCACGCTTTGCAGCGTCAGCCAGGGGTCGCAATAGAACATGTCCGGCGCGACATCGGGATAACCGGATGGCAGGAGGACGAGCACGTCGGCCGCACCGTGGTTGAACTTCCCGGCGGGCAGCGGCAACTGCTTGAAGATGACCCCCGTGTGCGTTCCGTCGCTCACCATCTCGAAGGCCACGCTGTGGCCGTTCAGATAGCGCTGATCCGCTTCGGGCAGCGCGAGCAGCCCTTCCGTGGTGTCGCGGATCAGCGTGATGAAGCGCTCGATGCCCGGCTTGCTCAGGTCGATCAGGTCGTCGTCGCGGATCAGGATGTCCTGGCCCCCGCCACGCACTTCGAGGTAGACGTCGTAGGTTTCCAGCGGAACGCCGGCCAGCGCCTTGAGCACGCGGCCGCTGATGCTGGGCTTGCCCCACTCCAGCTGCCGGTCGTCGATCGTGAACTTGAACGCGCGGTCGGTCTGGAAGATGACGAAGCGCTCCGCGCCGCGGCCGCGCAGATCGTAGGTTTCGTCCAGGCGCAAGTCCTCGAACTCGCCGGAGGTCAGGATCGCGTAGACGCTATAGCCATCGACAGGGCGGAAGCCGGCGGCTTGGAGGATCTGGCGCGCGGTCGGCACCGGATCGGTGAGATCGACGTGGCGCTCATTAAGTTGGTCATCCAGGACAACGATCCGGTAGAGCGCCGCCGGGCGCAGGCTACGGCCTTCGCGGATCGCCGCAGCGACATCTTCTACATCGGAGCGGTCATCGCTGCTGTGGTTTTGGGTCTGCATTTGGATTATCTTTCTTGGGGAGCCGTCGCCTGCGGGATTGCAGGTTCTCGGGTCCCTTACTCAGTCAATCGCAGCTCCAATCCAAACCGGAAAGGTCGGTCAGAGTTTTTCTTGTGCCCACGCTCCCCCGGGCAGATCACCGCAGAGGAAGAAGTTCGGACAGCGCGGACAGCTGCGCGCCTCTGGCTTCGCCGGGAACTGGCCGGCCTGCATCGCCTGAAGGAAGGACCGCAACTTCTCGCGCCTAGTCTCCAGCTTGCGCGAGGAGATTTCCATCGGCTCGATGGTTTCGCTGGTCAGGTAGGTCACCTCGACTTGCGCATGTGGGCCGTAGGCTTGAACGGCAGCGAGATGAAGAACCGTGTACTCAATGTCATCGAAGGCGTTCGATCGCTGCTTGCCGGTCTTGACGCGCCGCACCGTGACGCGTCCGCCATTTCCATGGGCGACGCCATCGGGGCTGACCAGGATCTCGCCCTCGGCCCACCCCAGCGAAATCGGAGGTGCCGGCGCGGGCGCTCCACGGCTGCGGCTCTCAATGAGAAAGTCGACGAGCCGTCTGCCAATGCGCCGGTAGTCTTCCGCATATCCGTGCTCTGCCGCCCCCTTGGAGCGCCACGCCTCCTCGAAGCGAGCCCCCAGCTCGTCGACCGTAGGACTCGTCGTCGCATGCTCGCGCTTCAACCACTCGAACACATCGCTCACGACGTTGTGCATCTTCATGAACGCCGTTTCGGTGCGCCGGCCGCCGAGCCTCAGTACGTGCGTGTACAGGAAGCGGCGCGGGCAACGCTCGAAGAGGTTGACCTGGATGTCAGTCCATTGAGGACGCCCTTGCCACGTGATGGACAAGGGCGCCCCCGTCGAGGACTGACCGGCTCGCAATGGAACCTGGGCAGGACGGATGAGGAGTCGCTCGATCGGAGCCAAGAACCTGGACGGGCTGCGCGCGCGATCGGCCTGCCTCGCGTAGGCGTACAACTGCAGCCTGTCGCGAGCCCGCGAGAGCGCCACGAAAAACAAGCACTCTTCCTCCTCATCGTGACCAGCTTTCACGGCCTCGATGCCGGTCAGCCCCTCCGAACCATGGATCAGGCCGTCGGGTGGGAGACACCGTGGCGGCACATTGTTGCGAGGCAATCCGGACGTCACCATGCCAGGCAGGTGAACGACGTCGAACTCCAGCCCCTTGCTCCCATGGATGGTCATCAGGCGCACTGCGTCAATGTTCTCGGCGCTGCGAGGCAGTTGGCTCAGTCCACGATCCTCAGCGAGCAGCACCAGGCGCCGGATGCGATCAAGCAGCCGAAGCACCGGTACACCCCGCCCTCTTGGCTGGCGGCGACAGAAGTTCAGAAACTGCCAGATCGCCAGCCCTTTCATGCGGCTATGCGCATCACCAGTCCGATACAGCGTCTTCGCGACTTCGAGACCGTCGATCGTCCATCCAGCAAGCAACGCCCAGGGGTTCGTTGACGCGTTCACGCCCTCGAAGAGCGTGGACAGACGAACAAGCGCCTCTCGACTGCCATCTGCTAGGCCGTCCACCTCGCCATGCATTGCCGACCATGCCAGCGAAGCTGGATTCACAGCCCGCAGGTGCTCGACGAGCCGCATGACATCCTGCAGCGGCATTTGGTGCCGAGCCATGGTTGCCACCCGCACCATCGCGGCCGCTCGCGGGTCGGTTGCCAGCGACAGCAGGGCCAAGAGATCCTTGATTTCCGGCCTCTCGAAAAGGCTGCCCAGGTGCAGCGCGGGAATGCCCCTGGCCTCGAGCCCTTCGGCAATGACGTTCAGGCGCGCGTTAGACGCGCACAGCACCGCCTGGCCACCGTAGGCGATGCCCTGCTCGTGCAGGGCTGTGATCGACGCGGCGAGCGCGGAGACCTCGTCGTCAGCCGACTCCGCGACGCGAAGCTCTACCCGCTCGCCTCGGGTGCCGCGGTCAGCCTTCAACTTCAGCGGCAAAGCACCGGTGGATGCCTGCATCCCGCGCGCGAACTCGGTGAACACATCGACGATGCACTCGTCGGAACGGTAGTTGATGCCTAGCTGCGCGGCCTGCGCGCCGGGAAAGTCGACCGCAAAGCGCGCGATGTTCGTCGCAGAGGCGCCGCGGAAGCGGTAGATGGACTGCCGCGCATCACCGACCACCCATAGGTTGCGGCCATCACCGACGATAGCCCTCAGGAGCCGAACCGAGGCACGGTTGACGTCTTGGTACTCATCCACGAGCACATGCTCATGACGAGCGCGCAAGGCACCCCTTACCTCGGCGCTGGTCTCCACAAGACGGACCGGTAACGCAACCAAGTCACCGAAGTCCAACAACTGGTGGGACGTCAGCAGCCGTTCGTACGCCTCGAAAAGCGCGGCGACCTCCAGGCACTTCTGGGCGCGGACATTCGCCTCCTCGTCCGTACCTGCCCGAATTGCCATGGACTGCGCGAGCGCGCGATAACCTGCAGCATCGATAACTTCATCCTTGGCGCGTGAGATCGCGCTCAGCATGTCGCTCAGATCAAGGGCGGGGTCCCACAGATTGCGATAGTGCTTCAGGTCAAGCCGCGGGAACTCGTCTTCCAGCAACTCAATGGCCTCCGTCCGGTCGATCAGGCGCGGGTCCGCGGGCAGGGCCAGTTGGTCGTGGAAGCGGCGGACGATGTCCAAGCCAAAGGCGTGGAACGTTCCGATCCACATCGCTGCCGCCGCGAGAGGATCGCTCGCGGCGATCCTCTCGCCGAGTTCATTGGCCGCCTTATTGGAGAACGTGAGAACCAGGATGGTGGTGGGATCGACGCCGTCCGCAAGCAGTCCTTCAATGCGGCGAATGAGCGTTCGTGTTTTGCCGGTACCCGGCCCTGCCTGCAGTTGGAACGCCAGGCCACGATGTGCGGCCGCCTGAATCTGGGTGGGATCCGGCGTAAGCGATGCTGCAACACCGTCAGAGACAACGGGATTCAGCTCGTCGTCCGGTGGCAGCAGCAGCCCATCCAGCAACTGTTGCTGCACGACGGGGACCGGCGCGCCAAAGCGCATCGCGATCATGACGGATGTCAACCCCTCGTTGACATGCAACTCGCGCAGCACAGAGCGCGGAAGCAGAAATTCTCTCGCGAAGAGGTCCATCTTGACCTCACGCCGCTCTCGCGCCCCGTAGTCAAGTACGCGGTCAACGCCGACCGGCGCATCCTCCATCGAGCGATCGGGCTCGACGTCAACCGTCACCACGTCGAGCGTGCCACCTTCCAGCACGACATGGCCGAGCTCGTGTGCGATGAGAAAGGCGCGTTCGAACTCCGTTCCGCGATCCTCATGGAGGATGCTTCCAGCCTGGCTGTCGAAAGTGGCTCGGCCTCCCTTGAGCTGCGAATCTCCCTCTTGCAGCGCGTACACATCCAAGCCACGGCTCGTCGCCTCCTGAAGCGCAAACGCCAGGGGGCGAGTTGGATCACCACCGCCCGCGACGTTCGCCAAGTGCATGCGTTCTGCTTCCCGGCGAGCGGCCTCGGTGGCGTCCATCGCTTAGCCCGACAACGCCTTCAGCATCGCCTGCTGTTCCGGCGTGAGCTGTGAGGTCGCAACGGCCTGGTCGAAACTGATCTGTTCTCCCACACTCGGCTTCACACTGGATCGGAAGGCATGTCCGGACACCATGCCCGGTGGGCCCTGCAGGTACGCTCCCATAGCTTGCGCCGTACCGCCCAACTCCGAAGCAAGCTTCTCGACGAATCGGGCGGGAATAGTGGCAGCGCTGATGGCCCGATCACGCACGCGCATCAGAAAGAGATTGCTGACATTCAGGCTGCGTGCGAGCGACTTGAAACCGGTCGAATTGAGCTTGGCAAACGGATTCGCGACCTCCGCGGCGGGCTGCTGGACAGCCCGCTCAAACCGTTGCCAGGCCTTGTCCACCGCACTGTCCGGCACCACGGTCGCCGATACATCCTCTGCCGGCTGCTGCTGAAGCAGATCGATCGAACAGTCGATCAGCGCAGCCGCATGCTGCGGGTACTCGCTGATGTAGCGCTCGAGCACTTCCCGGCCATGGCTGGGCTCCATGGAGAACGCCATCAACACGGATTCTTCGTCTGCCGCGAAAGGCTTTGAAGTGCTCATGCATCCTCCTGCAGAGTAGCCCCGAGGGTCTTGTACGCACGATCACGACGATTGCGCACGGTTCTCTCATCGCACTTCAGAATCTTGGCGATAGTCATGATGTTTGGGTCCTTCGAGTCGATCTGGAAGCCTTGTCGCAACAAGCCCACGACCCGTCTCTGATCATCTGGTAAAGCATCAATCGCAGCGTCTAGCTCCAACCGGAAAGCCGGGTCGTCAATTTTTTTGGGATCACCGCCCAGGAAGTCGGCCGCAGCGGTTTCGACCTCTAGAGAAATGTCCTGTCCTTCGTCGCTATCCGTGCAAAGCGGTACGGTAAGCACCGAGGTCGGACCGATTTGCCTCAGAACGGTCTTGCGGAATCGCGCGAATGCCAGATCGAATCGCACCTCAAAGAAGTCCAGCATGGCGAAACGACCGTTGCAGTCCTTGGCGATTCGCTCGGCGAATCGGCCCATGACCTCTTCGCGTATCCCTTGCGCCCCGGCCATACGGGCGTCGGAGATCGTCGAAAACAGGGACTGCCCGACGCGTTTCATGAGCAGTTCGAAAATCTGCTTGAACTCGCTTTGGGCACCGGCAGCCCAGGCGCGCCGCAGGAAATACGTCAGCGCTTCCGACGGAACATAGCCGTCTCTTTTTCTCGACGTGATGGCGAAAGCCTGCAGGCGTGCCGCAGCGTCGAGCGACTCCAGCCTTGCCAAGCAGGCCTCGATCTCCGGCGGTCGCGTGAACGGCGCCCCATTCTTGTTTCTGCTCTTCAAAGGCTCCGGCATTGGTCTTCTCCTTGCTCCTCGGTCCTCGGTCCTCGGTCCTCGATCCTCGATCCCTCGCTACATCAAGCTTGCTTTGGGTTCCGTCTTCGATGTCACCGAATGCGGATCGGCAACGACACCTGCGGCTGGATCGGCACCAGCGTCTTGGCGTATGCGCGCAGGATGTCGTTGTACAGATCGGCGTGCTTCGGTGCCTCGACCGACAGGATCAGCGCGTATCGAATCTTCTCAGGGCCTGTGGCTCGGCCGCCACCGTCACGGGCGTTGTAGTGGATGTCGAACACGGGGTTCTTGAGGCTGGAACCACGGAATGTCTTGGCCCCGTGCAGCACGGTTTCCCACTTGCCCTGATCCGAGCGGCGTTCCTGTTCGGTTGCGAATTTCTTCAAGTCGAAGAAGCCCTTGGTATCGGCGTTGCTCTTGCCGTCCTTGATCTTTTCGTCGTTGGGCCGGAAGACGACTTCGAGGCCGGCCTTGGTGTAGGCTGCGGCATCTTGCGGATCGGTGGGCGACGCATAGCAGAACGTGGCTTTCAGGCGGACGTTGCCAGTCAACCCTTCCCTCGGCAGCGGCAGGCTGGCGCGCAAGTATTTGCTGGGTTTGAGCTCCCCCTGGTAGACCACTCTGGCCACGCCATCCGGACACGTGATGATGTCGAGGGTGTCCTCGGGAATCTTGCCCCAGCCCACTTCGATCTGGTCGTGCTCGCCGGGATCGGCCGCATGGACCAGCAAGGCCTTAATGGCGAGAGGCGTCAGGTTGCCGCCCAGGACGGCACGGATGCCGACCGCGCTGCGCAGCAGGTACGGCGCCGCGAAACTGGTGCCGAGCTGTGGCGTCAGCACCGGCTTTGCGTTCGGCGCCAGGACGTGGAAGTACTTGGACGCCGGGTTGCCGCCGAAGGCCATCAAATCCGGCTTGACGACGCCGGGGCTGCGGCCCGGCCCGATCGCGCTGTAGGGCGCGCGAGCCCAGTCCGCGCCGGTGTCGTCGGCCGCGCCGACCGCGAGCGCATTCACGCAGTCCGACGGAACCTGCACCCGGCTGTAGCCGAGCTCGCGGTCGCGTTCTCCGTTGTTGCCCACGGCCACAGTCATGAGCGTGTCACCGTCGCTGAGCAGCTCGTCGATGACGGAGGTCCAGGCATGGACCTCCTGATCCTCCACTTCGAGGTCCGGCCCCAGGCTCAAGTTGATGAACTCGTAGGAGCGGGACAGCAAAACCTGTTCGATGAGACCGAGCGTGCGATACAACTCCAGCGGGTCTTCGCCGCCTGATTCCTGGTCGAGCACGCGCAGATGGTCTACCGGGGCAAAGGGCCTGCCGGCCGTTCCATTGGGTTGGATCGGGCCGAACAGCACGGCCGACGTCACGCCCAGGCCGTGCTCGGGGCCATCCGGGTCGTCGGCGGCGTCTTCGTCGAGTTTCCGATACGAGCGCAGCCAGGGGCCGATGGGATGGTGCTTCGGCAAGCCACCGTCCAGGATGGCAACACGTGGTTCGGATGACAGGGCCTGCTCGGTGGGAAGGCTGCACCCCACCGAGGGCCCACCGCTGCGTTGCAGCGGGCGAATGCCGCGCAGCTTGGGCACAGGCCGGATCACCCGGACGAAGGTGAAGCTGGCCAGCTTCTCGACTTCGCGCAGCTTGCCCTCGACCGGCACGAACCACAGGTTGCCGGCGACGAAATCGACTTCACTGTGGACCTTCACGCCCTCCCGCTGCGCGAACTTCACAAAAGCCTTCTGGATCAGGCCGGGGTCTTCGTCCGGCAACAGATGCAGGCCCACCTCGAAGAAGCGATCCTTCGGGCCACCCAGCCTCACGATGCGCTCCGCCGGCGCGAAGGCGGCGAACTGTTCGATGTGGACCAGGTCGTCGCCCTCATCCGACTCCGCGTCGATAGTTTCCGTCCACCGCGAAAGGTTGCGGAATGCCTGACGCTTGCCGGCGACGAACAGTTCGGTCGTCGTGGTCTCCTGCGGCTGCCCCTTGCGGGTCCAGGCCTGTGGCTTGACCTTGACGGTGCGGCTACCGATGGACTCCAGCCCCGTACTGCGCAACAGCCCGGTCGGGAAATAGGAACGAGCGATGAAGCTGGGGTTCATCATCAGCCGGGCCACCGCGAAGTCGCCCGGACAGGCGTCGATGGGCAGTTCGTCCAGCGCGTTCGCAGCGCTGCGGAACTGGGGAACCAACCGTTCCCGCGCCTGCGCGAAGGTGTAGACCTCGGCCTTGCCGGGCATGCGCCTCGGGCCGACGATGTCGTGGGTCAGCAGCTCGCCACGACCGATCAGGAAATTGGTTTGGCTCATGCGTCAGCCTTTCTCCGGGGCGCGGCCTTTCGTGCCGCAGGTGTCTCGTTGGTGTACTTGCGGATCGTGTCCCGGCTTACCCCGGTGATGTCGGAGACGGTGTGCTGGGACAAGCGGGTCTGCTTGGCAAGCATCACCGCCAAGTCGATGCGACCCTGCCTGTCGAGCGCCAAGGCGCGTGCCTTCATGAAGTCCTCGACCAGATCGGCGTCGGTGGTCGTGCCCAGGGCCACGGCGCGCCGGAAACGCTGCACGTCGCGCTCGATGTCGCTGAACGAGTGCCCGGCGAATGCAAACACCAGGATGTCGATCCAACGGGCAAAGAGGGCGTAGTCCGGCCCCAGGAAGCGCTTGATGGCTTCCTTGACCGCCTGTTCATCGGGCGTCTTGAACTGGACCACCAGGTCGAAGCGGCGCCACAGCGCCGGATCGATCAGTTCCGGGTGATTCGTGGCCGCCAGCAATACGCTGCTGGCGGGCCATTCGTCTACTTCCTGAAGGATCACCGTGACCAGGCGCTTGAGTTCGCCCACGTCGCTGTCATCGCTGCGCCGTTTGGCGATGGCATCGATCTCGTCCAGCAGCAGCACGCACGGCTCGCGCTTGGCGAAGTCGATGGCCGCCCGCAGGTTGGCACCGCTCTTGCCCAGCAGGCTGCTCATCACGGCTGTCAGGTCGAGCACGTACAGCGGCACCTTCAACTGCGCAGCCAGCCAGCGGGCCGTGAGTGTCTTGCCGACCCCGGGCGGTCCCACAAAGATGGCCGAGCGGGTCGGCGTCAGCCCCATGGCCTGCAGTCGGTCGCTCTGCCGGCGCTCGGCGATGAGTTGCCCCAGGACATCCTCGACATCGCTGGACAGCAACGGCGCGTCTTTCGTCGGCGCGTCCTTGAACACCTTCAGGAGCGAGAGGCGGGATTCGTCGTCTACCGGCAAGGCGTGGGTTGCCGACGGCTGGGGCGATAGCTTGCGCATGGGAGAAACGCTGCGTGCCGGCTTCGACTTCAGGAACAGTTCGAGCTGCTCGGCCAGGTCGGGCGCAGTCCCACGGTACTTGCGGACCAGCCGCGCCGCGAACAGGCGCACGTCTTCCGTCTGCTCGGCCAGAGCCAGGCGAACCATCTGGGCTAAATCTGACTGCTCTTCTTTCATTTCGCCCATCACATCATTAACTCATTGATTTATATAGAAAAATAAAAGTACATTGCCGGACTAGATAGATTGTCTCACAAGTCAAAGAAAGTTGTGGGCAACGTCGATGTCAGTAGTGGTGACAGCCTGGTAGTCGACCGCTGTCCGGGATGCAACCTCGATACAGCGTCTCGGCGTACCGCCGCCGGGCTCGCGGGCTGCGCCCCAGGCTTCGTGCCGCATCCCGGCCATCCGGCTTTGATCCCTGACGACTCCGTGGCCTAGCCGCTGCGCGCTGCGCTTGCCGGGGCTGTGGTGGCGTGCGTGTGGGGTGGCGGTCTTGCTGTGCCCTTTCAACCTACCACGCCGTTCTCGCCGTCAAGGGCTGCGCGTGCCTTGCACGCTGGCGTCCTGGCGGCCGTCTGGCGGCTGCGCCTTCGACCCCTGACTACTTGCGCTGCGGCGTGGGTGGCCGGTTCCGGGCAATCCCGCCCGATTCCGAACCGGAGCCGACCATGTCGCAGCCATCTTCCCTGTCGTTCACTTCTTCCCTCGATTCCTCCCTGCTCGTGTGCGATGTCGCCGGCAGCTACCGTTTGGCCGCGCCTGCCGAGGTGCTGCAGGCGGCGCTGCGGGTGCTGGCGGGCCAGTTGCGCGGTACCGAGATGCTGTCGTCGCCGCAGGCGGTGCGCGACTTCTTGCGCATCAAGCTGGGCACGCTGGAGCACGAGGTGTTTGCGGTGATCCACCTGGATGCCCAGCACCGGGTCATCGAGTACGTCGAGATGTTCCGGGGCACGGTGAGCCAAACATCGGTGTACCCGCGCGAGATCGTCAAGGAAGCCCTGGCGCGCAATTCGGCGGCGCTGATCCTGGTGCACAACCACCCATCGGGTGTGGCCGAGCCATCGCGGGCCGACGAGATGCTGACGCAGACCCTCAAGAGCGCGCTGCTGCTGGTGGACGTGCGGGTCATCGATCACCTGATCGTGGCTGGGCCGACGATCCTGTCCTTTGCCGAACGCGGGCTGATCTGAGCCCGCGCAGCCGGGAGCCGCACGGGCTCCCGGTTTTATGCATCGTGGACAGCGTGCTATGGCCTGGCACGAGACCGTTGCATGGACGGGGGTGGGGTTGGCTTGCTGTTGCACCCAGCGTGCCACGTCGTTCTCGCCGTCAAGGTCGGCGCGCATCGGCGATGCGCTGGCGGCCTGGGCGGCCGTCTTCGAACCTTGACTGCTGCGCTGCGCCGTGACCCGGAGGCTGCGGGCATTCCCGCCCGGCATTTCTTCTGGAGTTCACCATGAACGCTCTCATCACCGACGCGCAGCGCGTGCTGCTGCTGGCCAACGGCCGCGAATCGCTGCAGGACGCCGACTTCGATCCGGCGCCCGTGGTCAAGCTGTTCACGCCCGATGCGGGCGCGACCTGGCTGCTGACCGAGATCGATCCTGACGACCATGACCATGCCTTCGGTCTTTGCGACCTGGGTCTGGGCGCCCCCGAGCTGGGCTGGGTCAGTCTGCAGGAGCTGGAAACCGTGCGCGGGCAGCTGGGCTTGCCGGTCGAGCGCGATCTGCACTTTCGCGCGGAGAAGCGGCTGAGCGCCTACGCGCGCGATGCGCGGCTGGCCGGGCGGGTCGTCGTCTGACCCGCCATCAGGGCTTGAGCAGATCCGGCAGGCAGTCGGCGAATGCCGGCTGGACCTTGCTCATCGGCTTGGCGATGGCGTCATCGCCGGTGAGGATGGCCATCGTCATGGCGGTCATGGTGCTCAGGCCGTTCGAGTTGCGCAGCACCTCCAGGGCCAGGTGCACGGGGAAGCCATCGGCGTTGCGCCGTAGGGGATGGATGCCGCCGTGCACGAACGAGTTCATGGCGTTCCAGGAGATGTCCTTGAAGTGGACCAGCATCTGGTGGGCTACTGCCGGCGCGTCCTGTCCGACGCGCTTGCCGATCTGATCGATCATTTTCTTTGCGCTGGGCAGGTTCTTGGCGGCCTGTTCGGCTTCCAGCGTGAGCGGGGCCGACAGTTTCTCGATGGCCGTGTCGGGGGCCGCATAGATGAGCCACATCGCGCGGGTCAGCGCTTCGAACTGCAGCCGCATCAGGCTGACGGCCGAGGTCGGCGTGCCCAGTGCCATCAAGGCATGCAAGGCCGTTGCGTGTTCCATGGCGACCAGGCACATGCCGAGAGCGGCCTCGCCGCGTGGAGAACCATCGAACTCGGCGTCGTCGAGCAGTTCGTTGAACAGTTCGTGCAAGGCCTCCGAGCGCTGGAGCATGTGTTCCAGGGGATCTGCGGAATCGGCGTGTTCTGTCTCGGACATGGCGTCATCGTAAATGCCACTCTGTATTCGGGCGTCCCCGGCCACCTGGGACATGGCCGGTCGCGCTGTCGTGCTTCGCATCGAGCCCCCTGCGGGTCTCGCCCCATTTGGGCTTCCATCGTTCCCTCGCTCCGCTCGGCTGACGCCTCCGGCCCGGCTTCCAGCTTCGGGCCTGCGC
>JACSRS010000111.1 GCA_014879655.1 Burkholderiaceae bacterium | reverse complement strand
GCTGGCGGAGAAGATAGCCAGGAGCAGCAGGGTCGGCGAGCGTGCGCCACTGGGCGAGGTCGCCGTCGGGCAATGCCAGTGTCTCGGCCTTGTCAGCCAGCCATGCAACCAGCTCTGCGACCAGCGCCGTCTCGACCGGACGCAGCGGCGCCCACCGTTCGATGGTGGTCACGCTGCACTGCACCTGCACGAAGCCGGCCTGACCCACAAACTGCGGCAGATACAGCCCGCGTAGCCCGCCGATGATCGTCATTTCACCGGCCTGCGCCAGGGCGTCGAACAGGCGCCAGAGCAGCAGCGGCGGCAGCGGATGGAGCCGAAACGCGCTGTCCTCGGTCTCCTTGAGCGCCAGCCGCCCGCCCGGCTTGAGCACACGCCGCGCCTCGCACAGCATGGCGCACAGCGCGGCGTCCGGCAGATACTGGGTGACATTGGCGCTCCAGACGGCGTCGAACGCGGCGTCAGCGTAAGGCAGCGCCGTCACGTCGCCGGTGCGCACTTCGACAGGGCACAGAAACTCACCCGCCGCGGTGCGCACAGCGACTTGCGCCGCATTCTCCGGCGCTAGGTCGATGGCGCTGATGACGCCTGCCGCCCCCGCAGCCGGCGTCGAGCACATGCCAGCCGGTCTGCAAGCCGGCGCGACGCAGCATGGCCTCATAGTCGGCTTGCCCGGCGAGATAGTGCGTGTCCAACCAGTCGGCTGCGGAGAGCGCGTGGCCCATGGTGGTTGTGGTGGCTGCCATCGCTCACTCCACCCACCCCAATGCCGCACTGTAGGTTTCCTGTCCGTGTGTGGTGGTCATGCAGTCAGCTCCTGCGGTTTGCGACTGGCAGGTCAGTGGTCACGCCGGTGGGGCCATTCAGTACGATTCGACCCCAACCTGAGCGACAAACTGTTGTACGGCCTGGACGTACTCCGCCGGCCGCTCCTCATGGATGCCATGCCCCGCCTCGATGACAGCCTGCGTGCCGTGCGCTGCGTGGTTGGCAAACCGCTGCACATCCGCTGCCGTCATGGCGCCGCCAAGCGCAGCCTGGGCTGCCAGCAGATGCAGCGGGCAGCGCACCTGCGCCAGCAGATCATCAGGTTCATACGCACCCAGCATGGCGCCGGCGATAGCCGGCGCCAGGACAGCGGGGTCCATGCGCTGCAGTTCGACAGCACGCCGCCGCACTGCCTCCGCCCCGACAGCTTCCAGCATCGTCTGCTTGTCGTTGGCGGGCGTCTGGCCGACAAAGGCGATCATTTCGTCCAGCGTCCCACCCCGCGCATGGTGTTCGAGCAACGCAGCGCGCAGAAAAACAAAGTAACCGTAGAAGAAGGTTTCCTGGAGACGCGGCGTCTGCATGATGTAGAGTGGGGGATCTTCCAGGAAGACGCCGCGCACCCACTCCGGGGCGTGGGCAGCCAGCCAGATAGCGATCACGCCGCCCAGGGAATGGCCTGCCACCACGGCGGGACGGCCTACCACCTGCTGCAAGAAGGCCGCCGCGTCGCGCCCGTAATCCGCGATCTGATAGGCGCCGGGCGTACGCCCCGACAGGTTATGGCCGCGCAGGTCGAAGGCGTAGACATGGGACTGCTGGGCCAACGGGGGGATGACCGGCGCAAAGCTGTCGAGCGCACCGGTGATGCCGTGGATCAGCACCAGGGGTGCCCCTGGCGCCGGCGCCTCGGCGTAATGGATCAGGGTTTCGCCCAGATCGATGGTGTGGGTTTGGAACATTGATATCCTCCGTATCGGTGGCAGGCTATGCCGATGCAGCGATGTCGCACCGGACCGCACCGGCGCATGGTTGCTTCCGGCGCACCGATTCTACCCCGACGGCCATCGTCGTTGGTATCGCTTTCTGATACAACGATCCCTGGGAATGTTCCATACCCACCATCCTGGCGCACACCTCCGGCGTTGCGGGTTGGATGGCTTCGATTGTTCA
>JACSRS010000009.1 GCA_014879655.1 Burkholderiaceae bacterium | reverse complement strand
GCGACCAAGTTCGCGCAGCGCGTCCAGGCTGATCACGCCCGGATCGTCCAGCTCGCGCAGGCCCTCCATATCGAACACGATGATCTTTTGCAGCAGCGGCAGCTGCTCGCGGACCTCCAGCGCCTTGTCGAGCTGCTCGTCGTCCTCGACGAACAGCACCGTGGTGCGCGAGTCCTCGCACAGATACTGCGCCTGGCTGGCGGCGTCGGTCGGGTAGATGCCGTTCGCAATGCCGCCACAGCTGAGCACAGCCAGGTCGGTCAGCACCCACTCGATGACGGTGTTGGACAGGATCGATGCGGTCTGTCCTGGCTCAAAGCCCAGGCTCATCAGGCCGCCGGCAATCTCGCGCACCGCATCGGCGGTCTGGTTCCAGCTCCAGCTTCGCCAGATGCCCAGTTTCTTCTGGCGCATCCAGACGTTCGGGCCGCGTTGTTCGACCGCTGCCCAGAACATGGCTGGAATGGTGTCGCCCGGCAGCACGCTTTCGGTCTTCGGCTGGATGTGGCGCAGGTCCCAGAGGTTAGACATGGTGGGCAACCTCCGTTTCGGGGAGGGCGGCGCACGGAGTCGGGCGGTCGGGGGCGTCTTGATGCTTGTTCATGGTCTACCTCCAGTTCTTCTTCTTCTTCCAGCGGCGCTCGCCGCGCTGGCCGGTTTCCTTCATGCCCAGGTAGAACTCCTTGATGTCATCCTTCTCGCGCAGCGCCGCGCAGGTGTCTTCCATCACGATGCGCCCGTTTTCCAGCACGTAGCCGTAGTCGGAGGCGTTCAGCGCCATGTTCGCGTTCTGCTCCACCAGCAGGATGGTGGTGCCGCGTTCGCGGTTGATGCGCACGACGATCTCGAAGATTTCCTTGGTCAGCTTCGGGCTCAGGCCCAGACTGGGTTCGTCGAGCAGGATCAGCGTCGGGTTGGCCATCAGTGCCCGCGAGATCGACAGCATCTGCTGCTGGCCGCCGGAAAGAAGGCCAGCATCTTGCGCTGCGCGTTCTTTCAGGATCGGGAAATAGCCGTAGACCGCCTCGATGTCACGCGCCACGCCGTCGCGGTCGTGTCGGGTATAGGCGCCCATCAGCAGGTTGTCGCGCACGCTCAAGAGCGGAAACACTTCGCGCCCCTCTGGCACGTGCGACAGGCCCTGTTGCACGATGAAGGCCGGGTCGCGCGCGGTGATGTCCTGCCCGTTGAAGGTGATCGAGCCTTTGCGCGGATCGATGATGCCCGAGATGGTTTTCAGAATGGTGGTCTTGCCGGCGCCGTTGGAGCCCAGCACGGTGGCGATCTCGCTCTTGCGCACCTGCAGGCTGACGCCGCGGATCGCCTTGATCGGGCCGTAGGCGCTTTCGACGTTGAGCAGCTTGAGCACCGGCTCCTGGCCGCTGGCGACGGTGATGGTGCTCATGCGGCCCTCCGCAACGAAGAGACGTCGTCCACCGAGCCCAGATAGGCCTCGATCACGCCGGGGTCGGTCTGCACCTCGCGCGGCGTGCCCATGGCCAGCACCTCGCCCTGGTTCATCGCCAGCACGCGGTCGGAAACCTTGGAGACCAGGCTCATGTCGTGTTCCACCATCAGCACCGTGATGCCCAGATCGTTCTTGATGTCGGCGATCCAGAACGCCATGTCGTCGGTTTCTTCGACGTTCAGGCCGGACGACGGCTCGTCCAGCAGCAGCAGTTTGGGTTCGGTGCAAAGCGCGCGGGCCATCTCGACCACTTTGCGCACGCCGTAGGGCAGGCCGGCGACCAGCGTGTCACGGTAGTGCTGCAGGTCCAGGAATTCGATGACCTCTTCGACCTTCTCGCGCGCCTCGATCTCGGCGGCGCGGGTGGCGGCGGTGAAGAACATCTCGGCCCAGAAGCCGGTCTTGCGGTGCGTGTGGCGGCCGATCAGCAGGTTGTGCAGCACGGTGGCGTGTTCGAACAGCTCGATGTTCTGG
>JACSRS010000105.1 GCA_014879655.1 Burkholderiaceae bacterium | reverse complement strand
GGCGAAACGCTGGCCCTTACCGGTGAAAACGGCGCGGGGAAAAGCACGCTGATAGCGCTCATCATGCGGCTGGTAGAGCCGCAGGCCGGACAAGTGTTGATCGACGGGCAGGATATTTCGCGGGCCGAACTGGCGAGTTTGCGCCGGCAGATAGCGATCGTGCCGCAACACGTTTTCCTCTTCCATGGCACGGTCAGGGAAAACATTGGCTTTGGCCGCGCGGGCGCAACGGATAGCGACATTCGCCAGGCTGCGCTGCTGGCGCAGGCGCACGGGTTTATTGAAGATTTGCCTTCGGGCTACGAGACGGTGGTGGGCGACCAGGGCGTTCGCCTTTCAGGCGGCCAACGCCAGCGCCTGGCGTTGGCGAGAGCCTTGCTTAAGAACCCTGCCATCCTGATTCTGGACGAGGCGACTTCCATGTTCGATCCCGCGGCTGAACTGGATTTCCTGCGCGACTGCGCGCCGGTTTTCGAAGGAAGGACGGTGATTCTGGTCACACACCGTCCCGCCAGTCTGGAACTGGCTACGCGTATTCTTCGGCTGGACCCGACGGGCGCGTCGATGGTGCCGCAGCTCAATATTGACTCACCAGGGGCCGAATCGGTCGCGAGCGCCGTGCTAAAGTCAAAGTGAGACTTCCTCCCCTTGGTAAATTGGTGCCTCATGGCTGATATCTGGAACACGCGTATCTCACAATCTCCCGACGTGCTGCATCAGGAACTGGGCGGAGAAACGGTGTTGCTCAACCTTGTGGATGAGCACTACTTCGGACTGGATCCGGTGGGTTCGCGCATCTGGCAACTGTTGGGTGAGACGGGGCAGGCGGAGGCAATCGTCGGGCAGCTTTTGCAGGAATACGATGTGGACGAGCAACAACTCCGCGGTGACGTGGAACGCCTTGTTCAGGAGCTTCTCGGCGCCGGTTTGGTGCAACTGGCAGCACCCGTGCAGGCATGAACTCCGCCTTTGAGCTTTGATGGAGTCGTCTACCCGGCCATTGACGGGAAGTTTGGGGTTGCTGGAGTGGCGCTACTGCCTGTTGTCGCTTCTCTTGTTGCCCCTGATTGATGTCAGCTTGCGCCGTAGCGGGTTGGCTTCAACCCGGCGTCGGCTGAAGCGGTTTTCGCGGTCGATCGCCCTTCCATCCGAAGTGGGCAAAGAAAGAGCCTCATTGGCGCCAAGAATTGCCCGGGCCGTCAGTATCGCCGGCCGTCGATCTCTTTGGCCCACCTCGTGCTTGCGCCAAGCCCTGTTGCTGCAGGTATTGTTGGCGCGTCAAGGTATGGATTCCCAATTGAGAATAGGTGTCCGCAATTCGCCAGACGAAGGTTTTGGCGCACATGCCTGGGTCGAGCGCGACGGGCAGGTACTGATCGGCGGCGAACACGCCAGTCAGCAATATGCGGCGCTACTCTGAAAATTAGAAAAAGCCAGGGAGAATCCGAAACATGTCCTATGCCCAGGTCACCGGTCATCAGTCCATGGTTTTTGACGAGGCGCGCAACCGGGCCTATGCGCGTGCCATTGAACAATGCGTGACACCGGATTCGGTGGTGCTTGATCTGGGCTGCGGGCTGGGCATTCACGGCCTGCTGGCGGCAAAGGCTGGGGCGCGCAAGGTGTTTCTGGTCGACCCGGAAATCGTCGTCCAGTCCGCGCTGGAAGTTGCGAAATTCAACGGTTTTGGCGACCGCGTACAGGCCTTTCAGGGGCGCATCGAAGAAATCGAGCTGCCCGAGAAGGTGGACGTCATCATTTCGGTCTTCACCGGCAACCTGCTGTATTCAGAAGATCTGCTGCCCTCCCTGTATTTCGCCCGGGATCGCTGGCTCAAACCGGGCGGACATCTCATACCGGATGCCGCTGAATTGTTGATGGCGCCCGTTTGCGCACCGAAGCGGCATGACGAATGGATTGCGGCCTGGTCCAAACCGCACCTTGAGATCGACTATTCACCGATTCGCCGCTACGCAGCAAACCAGACCTACTGGGGCTCACGCGAGGAATATGCAAGTTGGACGCTGCTGGCCGACCCCGTCACCGTCGAACGCGCCGATTTTCATGAAGCGACAACGACGTTCGTTGATTGCACCACTGATTTTCCCATCCTTTCGGGGGCAGATTGCACTGGCGTCCTGGGCTGGATTCGCATCCATCTCGGGGACGCCTGGGTAGGCACCGGCCCGCAAGACCCACCGATGCACTGGACGCCGCAGCTTTTTCCGCTCGATCCGGAATGGGCCTTGAAAGCCGGGGATACGATGGGCTTCAAGGTGCATCGCCCCGCATGGGGAGAATGGACGTGGACCTGCACCCATGCGGGCCAGCAACAACGCCATTCCACCTTTCTGTCGCAACCCGTCAGGGCTTCTGACCTGCGCGCGCTGATGGCGGGACACCAACCCGGGCGCAACGCCAAGGGAGAGGTGTTGTTACAAACCTTGTCCAGGATGAATGGCAGTCAGACCAAAGAGGCGGTCGCCGCCGGGCTGCAACACGATTTCCCGAGCCGGTTTGTGAATGAGCGGGAAGCGCTGGCTTTTGTGGAATCTGTCATTCGCAGTCACGGGGCCTGAACCGTTATGGCGTCATGACTGCTATCGCTGCAATCGTCGCATTCAAGGGGGCGACCCCTACTGAACACGGTCTTGACGACCTGTTGCACGGGATGCGTCAGCGCGGGCCAGATGGCCGCCGTGCGTGGTCGAAAGATGCCGTGGCGCTGGGTGAAGGGCTACTCGATCCCAGAGGTCGCCCATTGAGCGAACTCCCTTCTTCACAGAGAGAGATGGCCAGTTTGGGCGTTCTGCATATCGCCTGGGATGGGCGTATCGACAACCGTGCTGAATTGTTGGCGGGTTTGATGGCCGCGGGAGATATCCGCGCCACGCTGGCCACCGAATTGCCAGACCGTGAGCTGGTTCTGATGCTTTTCCGTCGCCACGGTGAGCGGATGCCAGAGCTATTGCTGGGTGACTTTGCCTTCGCCATCTGGAATGTGGACAGTCAAAGCCTGTTTTGCGCGCGCGACTGCATGGGTGCCCGGCCGTTTTACTACACGCTGCAGCCTGGTTATTTCGCACTCGCCTCTGAAGACGAAGCACTGCTAGCGCTGCCGGACATGGACCGTTCGCCCAACATGGAGCGCGTGGCTTACGCGCTTTGTCCGGCCTTCAATGCATTTGACTGGCAACAATCCTGGCTGGAGCAGGTGTACATCCTGATGCCGGGAACAGCCATCACGATTACCGCCGAACGGCGCTTTCGGCGCTGGAACTGGTGGCGCTGGGAGCGGCCAGACGAGCAGCGTTTTGAATCGGACGAACAGGCGCTGGAAGCTTTTGGCGCCGTCATGGAGCAGGCCGTACGCGACCGCACGCGGGACCTGGACAGCGTGGGCGTGATTGCCAGCGGCGGCATGGACACGGCGACGGTGGCAGTTGCCGCTTCGCGCGTGCGGGAATCGCGGCCGCTGCGCTTCTTCTCCACCGTGGACGATGATTTGTCCCGGTGCATCGAATCACGCGCCATCGAGGCGCTGGCCAAGACGCTTGGGGCTGACCTGAATCGCCTGCACGTGCCGTCCATGCGGGGCATGTGCAGCCAGACCGACCTGGACGCGTTTTATGAGCGCCCGCATCCGGTGGACGCTTCGATCAGCCTGGTGGCGATGATGTGCCTGGGCGCTTCACGCACCGGCCAGCGGGTGCTGCTGCACGGCGCCACCGGTGATCTGGCAATGCACGCTACGGACGACTATTTGCTGAGATTTGCTGCCGAACGTGGCTGGATGACAGCCATCGCAGAGGCTCAGGCCGCCAGTAAGTATCACACGTATGTCGCGGGTACTTCCGTACCAAGGCAGTTCGCCAGGGCGGCCTATCACGAATGGGTACCGGCCGTTGCCAAACGGGCGTGGCGGGACTTGCGGCGCACTTTTCGCGGTGCGCATGCCAACTGGCTGTGCGAAGCGGGCGATTTGGGTCTGCAAGTGCAAATTGCCCGGCGCACGCGCAATGAAACTCATCAGAGCGAGCGGGCTAGCAGAGCTCCGCCGCGCACGGTGGCGGAGCATCTGGATGCGTTGTTGCCTTTTGGCATCGTGCGTGGCCTGGAAGGTTACGAACGCGTTGCCGGTCGATACGGGGTGGAGCTGCGCGACCCGTGGGCGGATCGTCGAGTGATGGCGTTTTGCCTGGCGCTTCCCATCGGTTTGTTGGCTCGTGAAGGCAGGACGAAATATCTAGCGCGACGTTGGGTCGGTGTCGAGTTGCCCGATGAGTGTGTCTGGCGAAGTGACAAAGCACACCTTGGGCAATACTTGCTTCCGTCGACAATGCCTGAACTGGCACATCATTCGAAGGAGGACATTTCTGAGGCAAGAACCACCGCGGAAGGCGCGAACACCCAGTGGAAAGTGAATACTTGTGCCAGAGGTGCAGACGCGCCGCTTTTCCCCAATGTGTTGAAAAGCTGGCTGGACGGATTGTCTAGTCATGTGCAAAAGTGACGTTGGAACCAAACACTACGGGCAGAGGCACAAACGACTTTTACTCGCAGGGAACCTCGATTGCATATCCAGACGATATCGAATGTTGTCAAACGAACCAGTTCAGTCGCTCATCTTGATCACACGCATGGGTGTCTCATCCCCAAGGTTGTCGGAAAGAATACCCCGACAATATAGGGGTACTGACACGAACCTTGCATATTGACTTTCGTCGACGCCTGCTCCACCATGGTTCCGCCACCTGCGAGCGTTACTGAAGCTAAATTGCCGAACGCACTCAACCTTGGAGGAGCATATGGGCCTCGCAAGCCAACGGGCGTGGGCAAAACGGCCGTACCACCAACCTCGTTCATTCGGAAACCTTCATTCATATCAACAACCCAATACTTGTTACGGTCTGTATGTTCTCATGAGATGGGTGAAATACCAGTCTTTTGACCATTTCCGGTCGCAGGAATCGGATTTTTTGTTCAGAATTTGGCGTATATTGCAAACTATAGCAGAGTCAGCTGTGAGAATCCGTTTCTCCAAGGGGGTCAAAAATGAATCAAACACAAAATCGCAGTTTCTATGTCTCCCCGGTATTGAGCCGGTTCGGTTCACTGGCGGCCGTGACGCTGGCGGGCTCGGGAACAGAACCGGAAAGCAGAGCTTTGTATGGACCTGGGACTACAGGGTGTATGTATGACCCGTCGAATCCTCCGGGAGCAATGATGAGGCACCCATGTGGTTGATTGGGCCTGAGTTCAGCGACCTTGCGAGCAAGATGTGGGCGGGCAGGTGAAGGCGCACGGATCAGTTCTGCCGTCACGTTCGCGCGACGCAAGTTCGCAATAGCTTCAACAATGCAGTAAGAGCGAGTCGACCTGATGCAGACTGCCTCCAAGGAATGCATGAGTGCTTCACATGCAGCTGTTTATCGCGTGAATCGTAGGTACTAGTGTCTAGTTTTGGCAATTTTTTCGTATCACCTGTATAGCGCTCATGGGCACTTGCTAGGCTCGGACTTTGAGTTGAGCGAATTGACACTGTCACTAGCCCCTTCCACGGTGGCTTCAAGGTCAGTTCCCACCATCCGCCTGCGCCGCACTACCCGCCGCCAGCTGCCAGTCCCTGCGCGCACCGAGTGGATCGTCCGGCAGCACGGCGGTCTGTCGATTGCCCATGGACCCTGGGGGTTCCTGCTGATTTCCTATTGCGGATCAGTTGCCTGGGCTCAGGCTTCAACTGGCGTGCCGGGTATCACAGGCGAATTGTTCATTGCGCGCGGTCCTTCAATCTCCACCTCGCGTTTTAATCACACGGTGTTGCATTCCTTTTTGCCGCAATGGATGGCGTTGCGGGGCGAGGTGCTGCTGCATGCGACCTGCGTGGTTGCGGACGGACTCGCTTTTCTGTTTGCAGGCGAAAGTACCATGGGGAAGTCGACGCTGGCAGCCGGTTTTGTGGCCGAAGGGCTGGACGTGTTTGCAGACGACGTGGTGCGGGTCGAATGCCGGGATGGCGCCGCGCCGCAGGTCTGGCGCAGCTATCCCGGCGTGCGGTTGCGCGGCAACAGTTTTCTGCTGCCGCCGGCGCAGCGGTTGCGGCGCGTGGGACGCTACGGCTTGCCCAAGCACCGCATTTACCCCGCAACTGGCGCACTGCAAACCAGCCCCGCGCCCGTCGCTGCCGCCTTTTTCCTGGGCCGGGGTCGCCAGGTTGCTGCACGCTTTGAGCCGCTGTCGCCTTTGCAGGCACTGACCCCTTTTCTAAGGGCAAGTTTTCTTCAGGCGCTGCCACCGGCCACCCGCAGCCGAGATGCGTTTCTCCGTACGACCCAACTAGCGGCGGCGATTCCAGCGATTTCGCTTTCGTATCGGCGTTCGCCCATCCATTTTCAAGCACTGCTGGCGGACATCCTGGGGTATATCCGAGGTAAAGCAATGAGCGCCTTTTCGATGGGTTCTGGTGACCGATCTTGGATCAAGGCATCGACGGATGCTGAGGCTGGGATGATTCGTTGACAGTGCTTGAGAGGCTGGATGAGGCAGTGAAGGCAAGTCGCATCCTTTGAGGCTAGAAAAGCTTCACATTAAAGTAGCATGCAACAACCGCCAACTCGCAGGAGAAGCCCATGCTCAGCTCAGTCCGGGTCGTGATTGACCCCCTCACCGATTTCCGATTTGACCTCGACGAGGTCCAGCCGATGCCGCATGAAGCGGCGCGGGTCTGGCTGGACGAGCAGTTCACCGCGCTGGACTGCGAGCCGCTGCGGGCCAGCGGCAAGGTGCTGACGGCCGACAAGGTGCTGGTGGTGGCGCAGGCGGCCGGTGCCAGGCTGCTGGGTGACGCCGCCTGGGGCGGGGAATTTGCCCGCGCCGCCAGCGCCGCGCTGGCCAAGCCGGTGGTGACGGTGGACCTGTCCACCATGAGCATTTCGTTCTGAACCTGCGAGGCGGGCCTGCAAGGGCCAGCTGCGGGCAGGGGGGCGACACCCTTTTTGCGCTGTTTTCAGGTCAAATTGGCGTCATTCCAGCGTCGAATCGATGTTTTTTGCTACTGATTGCGTAGCGATTCGAGCAGCTTCGTGTGCACACCGCCGAAGCCGCCGTTGCTCATGCACAGGATGTGGTCGCCCGCGCGGGCGGCGAGGCTGACCTGTCGCACCACTTCATCGATCGTCGAACCGACCTGCGCGCGCTCAAGCATGGGTGCCAGCGCTTCGCGGGCGTCCCAGTCGAGCCCGCCGCTGTGGCAGAAAGCCAGGTCGGCGGCTTCCAGGCTCCACGGCAGTTGCGCCTTCATCGTGCCCAGCTTCATGGTGTTGCTGCGCGGCTCGAACACGGCCAGGATGCGGGCGCCGGGGCCCACCTGGCGGCGCAGGCCGTCCAGCGTGGTGCGGATGGCGGTGGGGTGGTGGGCAAAATCGTCATAGACGGTGATCGTGCCGCCGTCTCGCGCCACCGTTCCCCGCACTTCCATGCGGCGCTTGACGTTCCGGAAGCTGGCCAGCGCGCCAGCCGCGTCGGCGGGTGCGACGCCGAGGTGATCGGCCGCGGCAATCGCTGCCAGCGCGTTGAGCTGGTTGTGCACCCCGCCCAGCGCCCATTGCACCCGCGCCACGCGCTCGCCACGCTGCAGCACGTCAAACGCCCCGGGCTCGCCTTCGGCCGTGAAATCACTGACGGCCGCGCCGAAGCTGCGCACCTCGCTCCAGCAGCCGGTGTGCAGCACGCGGGCCAGGCTTTCTTCGAGGCCGTTCACGACGACCCGGCCGCTGGCGGGCACGGTGCGCACCAGATGGTGGAATTGACGCTCGATAGCGGCCAGATCATCAAAGATGTCGGCGTGATCGAACTCCAGGTTGTTCAGGATGGCCGTGCGCGGGCGGTAGTGCACGAACTTGCTGCGCTTGTCGAAGAAGGCGGTGTCGTATTCGTCGGCTTCAATCACGAAAGGAGCGCGGGGCGGCTGCGCGTCCGGCTCCGTGTCCCCCGCCCGCTTGGCGGGCTCCTCCTTGACCTGGGCCGGACGCGCAGCCGACCCACCCCCCAACCTCGCAGACACACCAAAATTCAGCGGCACGCCGCCGACCAGAAATCCCGGCTGCAGCCCGGCGCCCTCCAGAATCCAGGCCAGCATCGACGTGGTGGTGGTCTTGCCGTGGGTGCCGGCCACTGCCAGCACGTGGCGGCCCTGCAGCACGTTTTCGGCCAGCCACTGCGGGCCGCTGGTGTAGCGGGCGCCGGCATTCAGAATGGCTTCCATCAAGGGGAACTTGGGCGAGCCGTCGGCCAGCCGCGCCCGGCTGACCACGTTGCCGATGACGAACACGTCGGGATTGAGCGCCAGCTGGTCGGCGCCAAAGCCCTCGATCAGCTCGATGCCGAGCGCGCGCAACTGGTCGCTCATCGGCGGATAGACGCCGGCGTCGCAGCCGGTCACGGTATGGCCGGCTTCGCGGGCCAGCGCAGCCAGCCCGCCCATGAAGGTGCCGCAGATGCCCAGGATGTGGATATGCATGGGCTGATTTTAGAGGTTTTTCAAGCCTTTTTCGGCATCAACCAGCGTCAAATGGTCAGTTTCAGCTATCAATGAAGTAGCGCTATGGTACCGGCGAGCGCGGGGCTTCGCTCGTGGCTCGCGCCTGGGGTGGGCGGCGTCAGGCCGGGAAGCGCTCGCGCAGTTTGAGCTTCCAGAACTTGCCGGTCGAGGTGCGCGGCACCGCATCGATGAACTCGTAGCGCTCGGGCAGTTGCCACCGGGCGAACGGGTGTGCCAGCAGATGGGCGTCGAACTCGGCCGGCGTTGCCGACTGGCCGGGCTTGAGCACCACGAACGCCAGTGGGCGCTCGCTCCATTTTTCGTCAGGGATGGCGATCACTGCGGCTTCGGCCACCGCGGGGTGCGCCATCAGCGCGTTTTCAAGATCGACCGAGCTGATCCATTCGCCGCCGGACTTGATCAGGTCCTTGGTGCGGTCGCTGATCCTGACGAAGCCCAGCGCATCGACGCTGGCGACATCGCCGGTGCGCAGCCAGCCGTCGGGGGTGAACTTGTCGTCCGTAACGGCCGAGGCGTGGTAACACCCGGTGATGAAGGGGCCGCGCACCTGCAGTTCGCCGACATGGGTGCCGTCCCAGGGTTGGTCGGTGCCGTCGTCGCCGCGCACGCGCAGGTCCACCAGCGGCACCGGGACCCCGGCCATGGCGGCGCGGCGATAGCGCTCGTCGGCCTCGGCGCCGCGCAATTCCGCCCGCGGATAGGAGATGGTGCAGACCGGCGAGGTCTCGGTCATGCCCCAGCCCTGCAAGATCCACACGCCGTGCCGGTCGAAGGCGCGGATCAGCGACTCGGGAACCGCCGCGCCGCCCACCAGCGAACGCATGCCAGCGGGCAGCGTCCAGCGCCCGTGGTGCGGCGAGTCGGGTGCCTGCGCGGCGTCATAGGTCTGGATCAGGCCCATCCAGATCGTCGGCACCCCCAGCGCCAGCGTCGGCGGCACCTGCTGCATCAGATCCAGCAGGTCTTCGGGGTGCAGGTGCGGGCCGGGAAAGACGAGTTTGACGCCCATCATCACCGCGCCATAGGGCATGCCCCAGCTGTTGGCGTGGAACATCGGCGTGACCGGCAGCACCACGTCGGTGCCGCGCAGCCCCCAGAAATCGCCGAGGCTGGCCACCAGCGTGTGCAGGACGGTGGATCGGTGCGAATAGGCCACGCCCTTCGGCGAGCCGGTGGTGCCCGACGTGTAGCACAGCGCCACCGGGTCGTTTTCGTCATGGGCGGCGTAGGCAAAATCGTCGGGGTCGCCCTGTTCAAGCAGCGCTTCGTAGTCGGTGAACCCGGGGGAGACGGCGGCACCGGAAAACGGAAACACAATGACCTTTTCAAATCGGTGCAGGTGGGCGAACTGCTGGTACAGCGGCAGCAGCACGTCGTCGATGATGAGAAAGCGGTCGCCGGCGTCAGCGGCGATCCAGCCGATTTCGGCCGGCGCGAGCCGCAGGTTCAGCGTGTGCATCACGCCGCCAGCGGCGGGTATGCCGAAGTAGCACTCCAGGTGCGCATGGTGGTTCCAGCACAACGTGGCGACCCTGTCGCCCTTGCGCAGACCCAGCCCCTGCAGGGCGCTTGCCAGCGAGCGCGTGCGGCGGTAGTAGTCCGCGTAGCTGTGCCGGCGCAGCGATTTGTCGGGCAGGCGCGAGACGATCTGATTGCCGCCGAACAGTGTGCCGGCGCGCTCGAGCAGGTGGTTCAGCGAAAGCGGCGTGTGCATCATCGTGCTCTTCATCGGGTTCTCCTTCGGGTCTTGCTGCACTGTACGGGCAGCCGTCCCTGCAATCAATGCAAAATATTCCTGCATGGACCATCTGAAAGAAAAAATCGCCGCTGCCGCTGCTCGGTTGGTCGTTGAGGAGGGTCTGGAGTACGGACCGGCAAAACATCGCGCGGTGAAATTGCTGGGCCTGCCGGCCCGCACGGCGCTGCCCGACAACGGATTGGTGGAAGACGCGGTCATCGATCACATCGCGCTGTTCTGTGCCGATACCCAGCCGGCCGAACTGGCGGCGCTGCGGCGGCTGGCACTGGTGTGGATGGAGCGGTTGCAGGCATTTCGCCCGCATCTGGGTGGTGCCGTGTGGCATGGCACGGCGACCCGTTTGTCGGATATTTACATTCAGTTGTTCTGTGATGACAGCAAATCGGCGGAAATTGCACTGATAGACCATGGGGTGCGCTATGTGCCGCGCAGCGTGAGCGGGTTCCATGGCGAGACGGTGGATGCCCTGAGCGTGCACGCGACCTGCGCCGAGATTGGCGAGGCGGTGGGCGTGCATCTGCTGGTGTACGACCACGACGATCTGCGCGGCGCGTTGATGCCCGATGCCAAAGGCCGTGCGCCGCGTGGGGCGCTGCCGGCGGTGCGGGCGTTGGTTGGGGCATGATGCGGCCATGAAGAGTTCCGATCCTGACGTCAGCCCGCCAGCAGGTGCGTCTCGCCGCTTGCTGTTTGCCGGCGTGGCCGGTGGCGCGGCGCTGGCTGGTGCCGGACTGGCCTGGTGGCGGCTGCGACCAGGTGATCTGGCGCCGGGCGTGGCGGGCGAGGCCGGTCAGCTGTGGAACCTCGCGTTCGACACACCCGAAGGTGGCCGGCTGGCGATGGCCGCTTTCAAGGGCCGCCCCTTGCTGGTGAATTTCTGGGCCACCTGGTGCCCGCCCTGCGTGGAGGAACTGCCGTTGCTGAATCAGTTTCACCAGGAGCGGGCGTCTGCCGGCTGGCAGGTCGTCGGGCTGGCGCTGGACAAGCCGGAGGCCGTTCAGGCGTTTCTGAAAAAAATACCGCTGCAGTTTCCGGTGGGCATCGCTGCGGCGGAGGGGGCTGCATTGAGCAAGTCCCTCGGCAATGTGGCGGGCGGTTTGCCGTTCACCGTGGTATTGGGTGAAAAAGGCGGCGTTCTGCACCGTAAAATGGGTAAAGTGCTGGCTTCGGAGCTGGAACAGTGGTCAGCCATCCGCTGACCGGCTGAACATCCCCGGCCTATGCAGGACAGGGAAGTAGAAGATAAAAAATAACAATTGACAGCTGTTTCCCAAGATTTGGCGGCAGTTGTTGCAATATGGTGTAAATTCGCCGCTTTCTTCCGACGGAGACCCCTGTGGACCTCAGAAAACTAAAGACACTTATCGATCTGGTATCCGAATCCAATGTTTCGGAGCTGGAGATCACCGAAGCCGAAGGCAAAGTCCGCATCGTCAAGGGTGCGCCGGGTGGCGCGGTTGCGGCGCCGGTGGTGCAGGCGCCGGTCGCTTCGGCCGCCGTTGCCGCGCCCGCGCCGGTCGCCGCGCCCGCGCCGGTGGCGGTTGCCGAGACGGCTGCCGAACCTGCGGGCCATGTGGTGAAGTCGCCGATGGTCGGGACTTTCTACCGCTCCGCGTCGCCCGGGGCAAAGGCCTTTGTCGAGGTGGGCAGCCAGATCAAGCAGGGCGAGACGATCTGCATCATCGAGGCCATGAAAATCCTCAATGAAATCGAGGCCGATCAGTCCGGCACCATCACGCAGATCCTCGGCGAAAACGGCCAGGCCGTCGAGTACGGCCAGCCGCTGTTCGTGATCGAATAATCGTCGAACCTGCTTCGACCACCCCGACTGCATGTCCAATTCCTTCGTCAGAACCGGTTGCGGCGCCAGCGCCACGGGTCCGGCGATGCCAGAAGCCCGCTCGCGCAAGCGGGCGGCGAAAGAGCCGCGAGTGAGCCCATGTTCAAGAAAATCCTGATTGCCAACCGCGGAGAGATCGCCCTGCGCATCCAGCGCGCCTGCCGTGAACTGGGCGTCAAGGCCGTGATGGTGTATTCCGAGGCCGACCGCGAGGCCAAGTACGTCAAGCTGGCCGAAGAGGCCGTCTGCATCGGCCCGGCGGCGTCGCCTTTGAGCTACCTGAACATGCCGGCCATCATTTCGGCCGCCGAAGTGACCGACGCCGAGGCCATTCATCCCGGCTATGGTTTCCTGAGCGAAAACGCCGACTTTGCCGAGCGGGTGGAAAAGAGCGGTTTCCAGTTCATTGGTCCGACGCCCGAGTCGATCCGGATCATGGGCGACAAAGTTTCGGCCAAGCAGGCGATGATCCGTGCCGGCGTGCCCTGCGTGCCGGGGTCGGAAGGCGAATTGCCGGAGGAACCGGCCGAACTGCGCCGGATCGCCAAATCGGTGGGCTACCCGGTGATCATCAAGGCTGCCGGTGGCGGTGGCGGGCGTGGCATGCGGGTGGTGCACACCGAGGCGGCGCTGGTCAATGCGGTGCAAATGACACGGGCCGAGGCCGGCGCTGCCTTCGGCAACCCGGCGGTCTACATGGAAAAGTTCCTGCAGAACCCGCGCCATATCGAAATCCAGATCATTGCCGACAAGTACAAGAATGCGGTTTACTTGGGTGAGCGCGATTGCTCGATGCAGCGGCGCCACCAGAAAGTGATTGAAGAGGCGCCGGCGCCCGGCATTGCACGCAAGCTGATCGAGCGCATCGGCGACCGCTGTGTGTCGGCGGTCAAGAAGATCGGTTACCGGGGCGCCGGCACCTTCGAGTTCCTGTACGAAAACGGCGAGTTCTACTTCATCGAGATGAACACCCGCGTGCAGGTGGAACACCCGGTGACCGAGATGATCACCGGCGTCGATATCGTGCGCACGCAGATCATGGTGGCTGCCGGCGAGAAGCTGCCGTTCACGCAGCGGCAGATACAGTTGCGCGGCCATGCGATCGAATGCCGCGTGAACGCCGAAGATCCGTACAAGTTCACGCCGTCACCCGGGCGCATCACCAAATGGCATGCACCGGGCGGGCCGGGCGTGCGGGTCGACTCGCACGTCTACACCAACTATTTCGTGCCGCCGAACTATGACTCGATGATCGGCAAGCTGATCGTGCATGGCGATACGCGCGAACAGGCACTGGCGCGCATGCAGACAGCGTTGCTGGAGACCGTGGTGGAAGGCATCAACACCAACATCCCGCTGCATCGTGAACTGATGGTGGACGCCAAGTTCATGACCGGCGGCACCAACATCCATTACCTGGAAGAGTGGCTGAGCCATCGAAACCGATGAAGCCACCCGTGCGCAGCGTCGTCTGGAAAAAGGCGCCAAATGTTTGAGCTTGGGCTGATCTGTCCGCAGGATCACGTCGAGACCATCAGCGATGCGCTGGACGCACTGGATGCGCTCAGCGTGTCGGTGGAGGACGCCGATGCCTGGACAGCATCCGAGCAGGCGCTGTTCGGCGAACCCGGCATGCCACCGCCCGCGCAGGGCTGGCAACGGTCGCGGGTTCTGGCGCTTTTCCCGACCCGTGCGGCCGCTGAGGAAGCCTCGGTTTTGCTTTCGGCGCAGGATTTCTTCACCGACTGCCGGATATCGGGCGTCGAGCAGGTGCCCGAGCAGGACTGGGTGCGGCTGACGCAGTCGCAGTTTGCCCCGGTGGACATCACGCCGGATTTCTGGATTGTTCCCACCTGGCATGAAGTGCCGGCGCAGGCGCGCCGTGTCATCCGGCTGGACCCGGGGCTGGCTTTTGGCACCGGCACGCACCCGACGACGCGCATGTGTCTGCGCTGGATCGCGCGCCATCACGATGGTCTGGGCAGCGTGCTCGACTACGGTTGCGGCTCGGGCATTCTGGCCATCGGCGCTGCTCTGCATGGCGCATCGCAGGTGGACGCAGTGGATATCGACGAAGCCGCCATCACTTCGACGCGCGAGAACGCGCAGGCCAATGCAGTGACGTTGCGCGCGGGCATGCCGGACATTGCCAGCGGCCCTTATCAGACGGTGCTGGCCAACATCCTCGCGACGCCGCTGAAGGTGCTGGCGCCGCTGTTGTGCGCCCAGGTTGCGGCTGGCGGTGTGCTGGTGCTGGCTGGCATTCTGGAGCGTCAGGCCGACGAACTGCGCGAAGCCTATCGTCCATATGTGAACCTGGACGTTTCTGACCAGGAAGACGGCTGGATCCTGATGACGGCCCGGCGCTGACCGGGTGGCGGGCGGCGGGCCTTCCCCTACAATTTCCTGCACATGCGCCTGATCACACGCTGCCCCGCCTGCGCGACGATGTTCAGAGTGGTTCCGGACCAGCTCCGGATATCCGACGGCTGGGTTCGCTGCGGTCGTTGCAGCGAAGTTTTTGATGCCCGCGACCACATGCAACCGGTTGACCCACTGGGCAACCTGTCGATACCACCACCGCAGCTGCAGCCGTTTTCAAGCCCCTCGTCTTCCAATCCGGTGGTGCCGGCGGTTGATATCGAAGTGGCGCTGCCGGTCCATGCACCTGAACCCGCAGGCGCGCTGACAGGCCTTTCCGTCCCCGTACCTGCGACACCTGTTTCCGGGCGGGAGGGTTCAGCGGCCGGTGCCCGGGCAGGGACGCAGTCGCCAGCGCCTGAACCATCCGATGAAACAGATACCTGGGCGCAGCCACTGCGGCCGACGACGGAGCCGGCGGTGGCCGAACTGCCGGCAATGGCGAACATCGGCCGCGACATCCTGGAGCTGGCGGCAACGATCAAGGCAGGTTCGAGGGCAGCAGCCGACCCGTCAACTGCCACTTCGCCGCCTGCCGTTTCACCGGCGAGCGCAACGGTCGAGCAGCCCGCCTCCGAAAAGCCTGCTGAGCGACTGGCTGTGAGTCGGGTCGCTGAACCTGACGGCGCCGAACTCGAAGAGAGCCTGTCATTTGTCCGGCAGGCTCGGCGCAAGGCGTTCTGGAGTGGCAGGTTTGTTCGTACCGGTCTGGCGCTGCTGGTATTGGGGTTGAGCGGTTCACTCGCGGCGCAGATGGCATTTCAGTATCGCGATCAGCTGGCAGCGGCAGATGCCAGACTCAAGCCCTGGCTGGAGCGGATGTGCGAACCCCTCAATTGCACCGTGGGCGTGCCACGCCAGATCGAGTCGGTGGTCATCGAAGGCTCGACGTTCACCAAGACCCGCAATCGGGCGTACCGGCTCGGCTTCACTCTGCGCAACACCGCTTCTCAAGCCGTCGCCACGCCTGCTCTGGAACTCACCCTGACCGACTCGCAGGATCAGCCGCTGGTGCGGCGTGTGCTGCGGCCGGGCGAGTTTGGCGCTGCCGTTGCACTGGCCCCGGGTACCGACTGGTCGGGCGCCATCGCGTTCAGCGACGATCTGAAAACCGACGGGCGAGTCGCGGGCTACCGGCTGCTGGCTTTCTATCCCTGAGCACCCCTTCTTTCACTCACCCCTTCCGAACATGGCAGCCTTGATTTGCGGCTCTCTGGCCTTTGACTCCATCATGACTTTCGAGGGCCGGTTTGCCGAGCAGATCCTTCCCGACCAGTTGCACATCCTGAACGTGTCGTTTCTGGTGCCGAGCCTGCGTCGGGACTTCGGCGGCTGCGCCGGAAACATCGCCTACGGGCTGAAACTGCTGGGGGGAACGCCCCTGCCCGTCGCAACGCTGGGCAACGATGGCGCAGACTACCTGGCGAGGCTCCAGCGCCTGGGCATCAGCACCGAATACGTGCAACAGGTGAGTGACACCTATACGGCGCAGGCGATGATCATGACCGACCGGGACAATAACCAGATCACGGCTTTCCATCCGGGTGCGATGATGCAGGCGCACATGATCCGCGTCGAACCGCGAGCCGATGTGAAGCTTGGAATCATTTCGCCCGACGGACGTGACGCCATGATCCAGCACGCGGAACAATTCGCGCGGGCCGGTATTCCTTTTGTGTTCGACCCCGGGCAGGCGCTGCCCATGTTCGATGGTGCAGAACTGAGGGCGTTTGTCGAGCAATCCACCTGGGTCACGGTGAACGACTATGAAGGCCGGATGCTGTGCGAACGCACCGGATGGTCGCTGGAAGAACTGTCCCGGCGTGTCAGCGGTCTGGTGGTGACGCTGGGTGCACATGGCTGCGAAGTCTGGCAGGGTGGCGAGCGGGAAGTCGTTGCGCCGGTCAAACCCACAGCGGTTGTGGATCCCACCGGCTGCGGCGATGCCTGGCGCGCCGCGCTGCTGTTCGGGCTTGAAGAGGGGTGGAGTCTTGCGCGATGTGCCGCATTGGGCAATCGCATGGGCGCACTGAAAATTGCCCAGCGCGGACCGCAGAACTACGCGCTAGTGGAATGAAAAAACCCGGCCGCTTGCGCAGCCGGGTCTGAGTCAGCAGAAACAACGCCGGGTTCAGGGCTTGCCGGAAGTCGGAAACGGCCAGGCCGCTTGCGGGTTCAGGGTAGTCTGAGCGGCAGGGGCAGCGGGTGTTTTCGCGGCTTTCTTTGCGGTTGGCTTTTTGGCTGCGGCCTTCTTGGCGGGCGCGGCGGCCTTTTTTGCCGGCGCAGCGGCCTTCTTGGCCTCAGCCTTCTTCTTAGCCGGTGCAGCTTTCTTCGCCGGTGCAGCTTTCTTCGCCGGCGCGGCTTTCTTCGCCGGTGCGGCTTTCTTCGCCGGTGCGGCTTTCTTGGCCGGTGCAGCTTTCTTAGCCGGTGCGGCTTTCTTGGCCGGTGCGGCTTTCTTAGCCGGTGCGGCTTTCTTAGCCGGTGCGGCCTTCTTAGCCGGTGCGGCTTTCTTAGCCGGTGCGGCTTTCTTCGCCGGTGCAGCTTTCTTCGCCGGTGCAGCTTTCTTAGCCGGTGCGGCTTTCTTAGCCGGTGCGGCTTTCTTCGCAGTTGCCATGGTTTTCTCCTTGATCAAGTTGACAAATCAACAGGGTGAAACACTTCGTGCCTGTTGAGACGCACAAAGTGATTCATGACGCCAGGCACTTGCCTGCCATCATGAACAGGGAAACACAGGCCAGCTACGCGACCTGCCGGTCGGTGTTGTCGCTGTGCGAATCGTGAAAGCATGTGAAGCCCGTCAATCCCAGGAAAGCGCGCCGCCGGACTGGTACTCCAGAACCCGGGTTTCGAAAAAGTTGCGTTCCTTCTTCAGGTCGATCATTTCGCTCATCCAGGGGAAAGGGTTCTCTTCATTGGCAAACAGGGTTTCAAGGCCGATCTGCGTGGCCCGGCGGTTGGCGATGTAGCGCAGATAGCCCTTGAACATCGAGGCATTCATGCCCAGCACGCCACGTGGCATGGTGTCTTCCGCGTACTGGTATTCCAGCTCCACAGCCTTCAGGAACAGGGCCTTGATTTCGGCCTTGAAGGCCGGCGTCCAGAGGTGGGGGTTTTCAAGCTTGAGCTGATTGATCAGGTCGATGCCGAAGTTGCAGTGCATCGATTCGTCGCGCAGGATGTACTGGTACTGCTCAGCCGCACCCGTCATCTTGTTCTGGCGACCCAGCGCCAGAATTTGCGTGAAGCCGACGTAGAAGAACAGGCCTTCCATCAGGCAGGCAAAAACGATCAGCGACTTGAGCAGAGTCTGGTCGTTCTCCGGTGTACCGGTCTTGAAGGCCGGATCCATGATGGCTTCGATGAACGGAATCAGGAACTCGTCCTTGTTTCGGATCGACGGCACTTCGTTGTAGGCGTTGAAGATTTCGCCTTCGTCGAGGCCGAGCGATTCAACGATGTACTGGTAGGCATGTGTGTGAATCGCTTCTTCGAAGGCCTGCCGCAGCAGGAACTGCCGGCACTCGGGCGCGGTGATGTGCCGGTAGGTGCCCAGCACGATGTTGTTTGCCGCCAGCGAGTCGGCCGTGACAAAGAACCCCAGGTTCCGCTTGACGATGCGGCGCTCATCCTCGGTCAGACCGTTCGGGTCTTTCCACAGGGCGATGTCGCGGTTCATGTTCACTTCCTGCGGCATCCAGTGATTGGCGCAGGTGGCGAGGTATTTTTCCCACGCCCACTTGTATTTGAACGGCACCAGCTGGTTGACGTCGGTCTGGCCGTTGATGATGCGCTTGTCGGCAGCATTGATGCGGCGGCGGGATGCCGCATCGGCAGCCGCACGTGCTGCTTGCGAAAGTGCCACCCTGGCGCCGTCATCAAGCGAGCGGTGCGTGGAAGTTGCGCTGGCTTTCGGGGGTGGAAGGACAGCCGACCGACCCTCATTGGGCATGTCGGTCAGCGGTGATTGCAGGACAGGTTGCAGAGCAGGTGTGACGTCGTCGTCCCAAGTCAGCATAGATGATTCCAGTGGTCAGATTATGATAGCAACGAAGTGAATTGCAAAGTGCCTGTTCACTTCATTGTCGATTGTGTTGTGCTGTTGCGTCGAGCGACTACTGACAAGCCTCGCAGCCGGGATCGTCAATGGCGCAGAACTTGATGTCGGTGGCGGCTATCGGTTGATCCTGCGCATGATCGCGGGCGCTTGCGGCAGCCCCGAACGACTGCGAGCCCGGTGCCGCATCGCCGTTTGAAACCGCGTTCAGTCGCCCTGCTTTCACTGTCGATTTCTCCGCGTGAGTCGCGCCCATGGTCCGCAGGTAGTACGTGGTCTTCAGGCCGCTGACCCAGGCCAGTTTGTAAGTTTCATCCAGCATCTTGCCGGATGCGCCGGCCATGTAGATGTTGAGCGACTGCGCCTGGTCGATCCACTTCTGCCGCCGCGAACCGGCCGCGACCAGCCAGCGGGGTTCGACTTCAAATGCCGTCGCGTACAGCGCCTTGATGTCCTGCGGCACGCGGTCGATCGGACGCAGCGAGCCGTCGAAATGCTTGAGGTCCATCACCATCACGTCGTCCCACAGACCCAGGCGTTTGAGATCGCGCACCAGATAGCTGTTGATGATCGTGAATTCGCCCGAAAGGTTGGACTTGACCGACAGGTTGCCGAAGCAGGGCTCGATGGACGCGTCGACGCCGATGATGTTGGAGATAGTGGCAGTCGGCGCAATGGCCACGCAGTTGGAGTTGCGCATGCCGTCGGCAGCGATTTTTTGCCGCAGCGCAGCCCAATCGAGTGTGGCCGAGCGGTCAACCTCGACATAGCCACCCCGGGCCTGCGACAGCAGGTCCAGCGTATCCGGCGGCAGGATGCCGCGATCCCAGAGCGAACCCTTGTAGCTGCTGTAGCTGCCGCGCTCGCGCGCCAGTTCGGTGGATGCCCAGTAGGCGTAATAGCAGATCGCCTCCATCGACCGGTCGGCGAATGCGACGGCTTCTTCCGAGGCGTAAGGGATGCGCAACTCGTACAGACTGTCCTGAAAGCCCATCAGCCCCAGCCCGACCGGGCGGTGGCGCATGTTGGAGTCGCGCGCCTTTTTCACGGCGTAGTAGTTGATGTCGATGACATTGTCGAGCATGCGCATCGCGGTGGTGATTGTCTTGCGCAGTTTGTCGTGATCGATCTCGCCATTGCGAATGTGGCGCAGCAGGTTGACCGAGCCCAGGTTGCAGACGGCCGTTTCGGTGTCGCTGGTGTTGAGCGTGATTTCGGTGCAGAGGTTGGAGGAGTGCACCACGCCCACATGCTGCTGCGGCGAGCGCACATTGCAGGCATCCTTGAACGTGATCCACGGATGGCCGGTCTCGAACAGCATTGACAGCATCTTGCGCCACAGGTCATTGGCCGGCAGTTTGCGAGAAGGCTTGATCTCGCCGCGCTCAGCCTTCTGTTCATAGGCGACGTAGGTGGCCTCGAAATCTGCGCCGAACTTGTCGTGCAGGTCCGGGCAGTCCGAAGGCGAGAACAGCGTCCAGTCGCCCTTTTCCATGACGCGGCGCATGAACAGGTCGGGAATCCAGTTGGCAGTGTTCATGTCGTGGGTGCGCCGCCGGTCGTCACCGGTGTTCTTTCGCAGTTCCAGAAACTCCTCGATGTCCAGGTGCCAGGTTTCGAGATAGGTACAGACCGCACCCTTGCGCTTGCCACCCTGGTTCACAGCCACGGCGGTGTCGTTGACCACCTTGAGGAACGGTACAACGCCTTGCGATTCGCCATTGGTGCCCTTGATGTGCGAGCCCAGCGCACGCACGCGGGTCCAGTCGTTGCCCAGGCCGCCGGCGAATTTGGACAGCAGCGCGTTTTCCTTGATGGATTCGTAGATGCCGTCCAGGTTGTCGGGCACGGTGGTCAGATAACACGACGACAGCTGCGAGCGCAAGGTTCCGCTGTTGAACAGCGTGGGCGTGCTGGACATGAAATCGAACGATGACAGCACCTCGTAGAACTCGATGGCGCGCGCCTCGCGATCGATCTCATTGAGCGCCAGTCCCATCGCCACCCGCATGAAAAAGGCCTGGGGCAGCTCGATGCGTGTCTTGCGAACATGCAGGAAGTAGCGGTCGTACAAGGTCTGCAGACCCAGATAGTCAAACTGCAGGTCCCGCTCGGCTTTCAGCGCTGCGCCCAGACGCGGAAGGTCAAATTGCAGCAGTCGTTCGTCGAGCAGTTCGTTGTCGACGCCCTTCTGGATGAACTGCGGGAAGTACTCCGCGTAGCGCGCAGCCAGTCCGCCCTGGATCACGTCGCTGCCCAGCACCTCTTTGGCGATCGTGTGCAGCAGCAGGCGGGCGGTGACAAAGGTGTAGTCGGGGTCTTTTTCGATCAGCGTGCGCGCGGCCAGAATCGATGCCTTGTAGACCTCGTCCATCGGCACGCCGTCATAGAGATTGCGCAGGGTTTCGGCCAGCACGGGATCGGCCTTGACGTCGCTACCCAGACCGGAACATGCCGACTCGATCAGTCCTTGCAACTGCGCGACGTCGAGCGCAACGCGCTCACCGCCGTCGATGACATGCAGCGCCGCGACGGGCGCCTGCGCGGCAGTCGATGCGGCTTGTTGCGCACGCTCCTGGGCCCTGCGTTCGCGGTACAGCACATAGGCGCGCGCTATCTCATGGTGGCCACCCCGCATCAGGCCGAGTTCGACCTGATCCTGAACGTCTTCGATGTGAAACGTTCCACCGCCCGGCCGGGAGCGAACCAGCGCGCGGACCACGGTCTGCGTCAGGCCGTCCACCACTTCGCGGACGCTGGCCGAGGCAGCTCCCTGCGTGCCATGCACGGCGAGAAAGGCTTTCATCATCGCGACAGCAATCTTGTCCGGCGCAAACGGCACGACCGAGCCGTTGCGACGGATGATCTGATAGCCGGACAGCGGGCCCGCCGTGACGGCCGACGACGACCTCTGGGCTGGAGCGCCACTGACGCCCGCGCGCGCGACGATGGGTGAATGGAGATTGCTGTGCATGGTTTCCTCTTGCATGGTCTGTGTTGTTTTGAACGGGAGAAGGTGCAAAAAAGGGCGGGAAGCGATGGGATCGGTCGATCCGCCTAGGAGGTGTCGGACACTATATCTGGTGTACCGGGGCATTACAAGCCACTACCGGTAGTGTACCGATGATCCTGCCGCTCCCGGCTTCCGGGAGTCCGAACACAAATGAACAATGGGGTTTTGCGCTGCAGCATGGCCGAACAGGCCGATGTTTTCACCGCTTCGTTTGCTGGCGTCAGCATTCATGCGGATCGTGGGCCAAAATGGCCGGCAAACCGGCATGGTCGCTGGATTTTTTGTTCACGCAGTCTGCGCGTCGCAGCCGCTCAGCGGCGTGCCGCAAACTCGAAAATCCCTGTCAGGTCACGGGCGGATGCAAGCGATCTTCGGGAAAACACTGAGAAGGCCAGCTCAGCAAACGCTGCAGTTGCGGCCAGTCGAAGCCTGCCCCCGGATCGGCTTTTCGCGCAGGTGCGACGTGCTCGTGTCCCGCCACATGACGCACCGGGTAGTGCTGCGCGATGGCGGCGCACAGGCTGCCCAGCGTTTCGTACTGGGCCGCTTCAAACGGACCTCCTTCGACGCCCTCCAGTTCGATGCCGACGGACCAGTTGTTGCAGTCAGTCCGGTCCCGGTAGGTCGAGCGCCCTGCATGCCAGGCCCGCTCGTCGCAGCTGACGAATTGCCAGAGTTCGCCGTGGCGACGGACAAAAAAATGTGCCGAGACCTCCACACCGCGCAGCTGGTCAAAGTAGGGGTGCGCATCGCAGTCCAGCGCATTGGTAAAGAGCAGCTGGACCTGCGGGCCGCCGTAAACACCGGGCGGCAGGCTGATCGAATGAATCACGATCAGTTCCACCGGTATGCCAGGAGGCCGTGGCCCGAAGTTGGGCGATCGAAGCTGCCGGGCAAACCGGTACCAGCCGTCGCGCCACAAAGCGGCGTCGGGATCAGGTCGAGTCATCGCGCCGGTCGCCACTGCCGGGTGGCGCAACAATTCCGAGACGCGTCATGCGGTAGCGGATCTGGCGCAGGTTCAGGCCCAGACGTTCGGCCGCGTTCGTCCGGTTGAAGCCCGACTCGGTCAGTGCGCGTATCAGCACGGCACGCTCCTGCTGATCCAGCCAGGCCTGCAGGTCATTCGGGGTTTCGGCCATTTCCCGCGCCGACAGCGGGTCGGGCGCGCGCGAACTCTGGGGACCAGGATCGGCGGGCTGCGGCTGCAACTCGTCCAGATCCAGCTGTTCACCGTCACTCAGGGCCAGTGCGCGGTGCAACAGGTTTTCCAGCTCGCGCACGTTCCCCTCCAGCGGCAGTTGCCGCAGCTGTTTCATCGCCTGATCTGAAAGTACCGGTGCCTTGTCGCGACCGGATTCGCGCGCAATGCGCTGCAGCAGGGCGGCGCAAAGGTCCGGCAAGTCCTCGCGACGCTCGCGCAGCGCAGGCGCAAGGATTTCGATGACGTTCAGGCGGTAGTAGAGATCCTGGCGGAACAGACCCAGCTGCACCTCGCCTGACAGATCCTTGTGGGTGGCGCTGATGAAGCGGACATCAATCAGCGTTTCCTGGGTCGAACCGATGGCGCGAACCCGGCGCTCCTGCACTGCCCGCAGCAGTTTGGACTGCATGGCCAGCGGCAGGTCGCCGATTTCGTCGAGGAACAGCGTGCCGTGCTGCGCGGCCTGGAAATAACCGTCCCGGTCCTGGCTGGCGCCGGTGTAGGCGCCCTTGCGCGCGCCGAAGAATTCGGCTTCCAGCAGGTTTTCGGGTATCGCACCACAGTTGACGGCCACGAACGGCCCTTCGGCCCGGTGACTGCAGGCGTGGATTGCCCGGGCGATCAGTTCCTTGCCGGTGCCGGATTCGCCCCGTACCAGTACAGGAGCCATGCTGCGCGAGACTTTTTGAATCCGGCGTTTCACCACCTGCATGACTTCGGAATCCCCGACAAGCCGGTGCAACGCAGCTTGCGCAGCCAGCCCAACCATCGGAAGGTCGGACACCTTGGCAGCTTCCCCAGTAACCCCGTGGATAGGCGGGTCCTCGTACGGCGCAGGGTCTGTCTCGCTGCCGACGCTCGCCGGCTTCGGACGTTGATGGATGGCCGAGGCGACGACCGAGCGGAACTGCCTGAGGTCGACCGGTTTGGTCAGGTAATCGAAGGCGCCCGCCTTCAGGGCCTCCACCGCATTCTCGGCAGAGCCGTAGGCCGTCATGACGACGATGCGTTCGTCACGGCGCTGCGCACTGAGCTCGTGCAGCAGTGCCATTCCGAGGCCGTCGGGCAGCCGCATGTCGGTGATGACCGCATCAAACCGGCCATTCAATTGCTGACGCGCCTCGGCCAGTGAACCTGCCGTTTCAACGCGGTAGCCTTCGCGCAGCAACGTCAGCTCGTACAAGGTGCGCAGATCGGGCTCGTCGTCGATGACGAGCACGCTGGCGATCGGTGGCTGGGACGAGGGTGGCAGGTTCATTGAACGGAAACGGGTGCGGCGCGAGAAGCGCTGTCCTCGCGGGATTCAAACGTCACCGTAAAGGCGTTTCCGCCGACCTTGCGGTTTTCCTGATAGCGGGACAGGCGCTCGTGGCTGATTGTTGCACGGTGTCGTTCACAGAGTTCGCGGCAGATGTACAGCCCCAGCCCACTGGATCGGCTGCGCGAGGAAAAAAACGGTTCGAACAGGTGGCGCTGAACGGTTTGTTCCAGCTGCGGTCCCTCGCTCCAGACTTGCAGCACGGCAGCGCCCTTGCCATTCAGCGACGTTGATACCTGAATGGGCCGCGCATGATCGGCGTGCTGCCAAGCGTTGTCGAGCAGATTCACCAGCACCCTGCGCAGATGCTCGGGGTCAAACCGGACCTCGCGCGTACCTGCCGCCAGCGACAGCAGGACCGCCTGCGGATTGCGGTGCTGGCTGGTCCATTCCCCGCACATGGCGCGCACCGAGTCGTCCAGTGGGAGGTTGACGCCGGCAGCGCTGGCTCCGAGGTGTTCGACGCGGGCGACGTCCAGAATTTCGTCGACGATCCGCGACAGTCTTTGCGCGTTCTGCTGCACCATCGCCACCAGCCTTTGCTGCGCCGGGTCGGCCAGCTCTTCGCCGAGCAGGGCGTTGGCCTGGGAGATGCTGGCCAGCGGATTGCGGATTTCATGGGCCACCGCCGCCGACATGCGGCCCATCGCAGCGAGCTTTTCGGTGCGCATGCGGGCTTCCATTTCACGCCGGTCCTGGAGAAACAGCACACAAAGGCTTTGCGCCCCGTCGGCCAGTGCGTCGGCCAGCTGCGTACGCGCCTGCAGGTGGCATACCGGCAAATGATCGACCTGGATGTTCAGCTCCGCGCGCTGTGCGCCGCCGAGCGCGAACGTCCGCAAGACCAGGTCCGCCAGCGGCGTCCAGCCGGGCTCCGCGTCCAGCGCAAACGGCAGCGAGCGGCCGAGCAGTTCCCATTCCAGCAGGTGCCTGGCCGACGGGTTGGCGGCATTAACCACCAGTTGTTGATCGATCACCAGCACGCCGTCGGAGAGGTGCTCGATCACGAGTTCATTGACCAGCATCTGCACCCGTGCCTCGCGGGCACTTTGTAGGGCCATGGCCTCCTGTCGCGACAGCCGCAGTGCCAGGTGATTGGTGAGGTAGGCGACGATGAAAAGCCCGGCGCCCGCCAGACCGGACTGCAGCATGCGCGTCGTGGTGTCGGCGGGGAATTCCATGGACCAGCGCCAGGCATCGGCCAGCAGGATCAGCGTCACCAATGCGGTCGTGCCCAGCGCCAGCGGAAGTGCGCCCAGCACGGCAGCCTGCAGCACCGGCAGCGCGAACAGCGGCGTGTAGTTGATGGTCGCGCCCTGCATGAAATGCAGCGCCGAAAACGTGGCCACGTCCAGCCCGATGGTGGCCACCCAGCGCGGGTCGAACACCATGTCCCGGCCGCGTGGTTGCGACAGCATCCGCATTGCCACCGTTGCCACCAGATAGGCGATGCAAAGCCCGAGCAGCAGCAGGGAGCTTTGACCCATCACCAGCGTCGACACCTGGGCGGCGAGCAGCACCAGCGCGATGACCACCCGGGCGGTCATGAAGCCATGCCAAAGTCTACCTGGTGGCTGGGTAAGTGCTTCGGCCGACGGCGACAAGGGTGGAGGCAGTGTCTCCGCGCCGAACCACGAGTGCGAGGCTCCGGATTCTTGCAGCCGGTCCATTCAGTCTTCTGCCTGGTGGCGGTGGTCCTGACTGCAGTACAGCGCCCGCTTGCCCTGCACCGCATCGGAACGGGGCAGGTGCACACCGCAGACCGGGCAGCTGAACATGTCGTCGATGGCTGCCTTGTCCCGCCCGTGGTTGCCGCCCGGCTGCTTCCGTTCCGGTGGCAACCGGCGGCTGCTGCGCCAGATCCAGATACCGGCCAGCACGGCCAGCAAAACGATCAGGGCTTTCATCCGGCACGCCTCAGCACCACTTCCATCACGAAGCGTGAACCCGCGTAAGCCAGCACCAGCAGCGCCGTACCGCCGTAGAGCACGCGAACCGCGCGACGGCCGCGCCAGCCGAAGCGGGAGCGCCCGATCAGCAGCACGGCGAATGTCAGCCAGGATAGCACCGAGAACACCGCCTTGTGATCCCACCGCCAGCGCGCGCCAGCTGCGCCATAGAGGGTTTCGCCGAAAAGCCAGCCGGCCAGCAGCGTGGCGGTCAGCAACGCAAAGCCAGCGCTGATGAAGTGGAACATCAGGCGCTCCAGCGTCAGCAGCGGCATGTCGCTGTGCGGGTCGGTGGCCAGCCGGATCTGCTTCTCCACCCGCGTCATCAGCCAGGCGTGCACCACCGCGGCGGCGAACAGGCCATAACACGCGATGCCCAGCGCCCAGTGCAGCGGCAGCCAGGCCGAAGCCGACGGGTGCAGCGGCGTGCCGGGAAAGACCAGCGCCAGCAGCACCGCCGCCGTGGCAAAACCGGCGAGCGCCCAGCGGGCTCGCAATTTCGGATAAACCCGGCTTTCAATGCCGTACACGGTCAGCACCAGCCAGGCGGTGATCGAAATGGCGGGCGCAAAGCCGAAGCGCGGCGGGCTGTCCAGCAGGCCCAACGCCAGTACCGCTGCGTGCAGCAGCCAGGCCAGCAACAGCACCATCCGGGTCAGCGGGGCGCCCATGCGCGCAGCCGCCAAGGCGGGCAGGGCGTAGGCTGCGGCAGCCGCAAGCGACAGGGTGACGCTGACGGGAGTCGCGCTGGCTAAAATCATCCATACAGTTTAGCGTTTCGCGAAGGACCAGCGCCGCCTGGTCCCCGGTTATCAACGGCCCGGTCAGCATCCGTCGGACACCTTCATGGCATCGGCACTTACAGACAAACTTTCCCGGCTGGTCAAGCAGATCAGCGGTCAGGCTCGCATCACCGAGTCCAACGTCACCGACATGCTGCGCGAGGTGCGCATGGCGCTGCTGGAGGCCGACGTCGCCTTGCCGGTGGTGCGCGACTTCATTGCCCGGGTGAAAGAAAAGGCGCTGGGCCAGGAAGTGATGGGCTCGCTCAAGCCCGGGCAGGCGCTGGTCGGCATCGTGAATCGCGAGCTGGCGGCGACGATGGGCGAGGGCGTGTCCGACATCAACCTGGCCGCCCAGCCACCGGCGGTGATCCTGATGGCTGGCCTGCAGGGCGCGGGCAAGACCACCACTACCGCCAAGCTGGCCAAACACCTGATTGAAAAGCGCAAGAAAAAGGTGCTGACGGTGTCCGGCGACGTGTACCGCCCGGCGGCCATCGAGCAGCTCAAGACCGTGACCGCGCAGGCGGGGGCCGAGTGGTTCCCCAGCACGCCGGAACAAAAGCCCCTGGACATCGCGCGTGCCGCCATCGACTACGCCCGCAAGCACTACTTTGACGTGCTGCTGGTCGACACCGCCGGCCGTCTGGCCGTCGATGAAGCGCTGATGCGCGAAATCCGCGAGCTGCACGCCGAACTCAAACCCGTGGAAACACTGTTTGTCGTCGACGCGATGCAGGGCCAGGACGCCGCCAACACGGCGAAGGCCTTCAAGGACGCGCTGCCGCTGACCGGCATCATCCTGACCAAGACCGACGGCGACTCGCGCGGTGGTGCGGCCCTGTCGGTGCGGCAGATCACCGGTGCGCCAATCAAGTTCGCCGGCACCAGCGAGAAGATCGACGGGCTGGAAGTGTTCGACGCCGAGCGTCATGCCGGCCGCATTCTGGGGATGGGCGACATCGTCGCGCTGGTCGAGCAGGTCACCGCCGGCGTCGACATGGAGGCCGCGCAGAAGCTTGCCGCCAAGGTCAAGAGCGGCGCGGGCTTCGACCTCAACGATTTTCTGGCCCAGATCCAGCAGATGAACCAGATGGGCGGGCTGTCGAGCCTGATGGACAAACTGCCATCGCAGATGGCGGCCAAGACGAGCGAAGCCGACCTGTCCCGAGCCGAACGCGACATCGTGCGCAAGCAGGGCATCATTCACAGCATGACGCCGCTGGAGCGCCGCAAGCCCGAGCTGCTCAAGGCCACGCGCAAGCGTCGCATTGCGTCCGGCGCGGGGGTTCAGGTGCAGGAGGTCAACCGCCTGCTCAAGGAGTTCGAGCAGATGCAGGACATGATGAAGAAGATGAAGGGCGGCGGCCTGATGAAGATGATGAAACGCATGGGCGGCATGAAAGGCCTGGGCGGCATGCCCAAGATGCCGTTCTGAAACGGCACCCCTTTGGCATTTTTGACTGATTTTTCAGTCTTTTATGGCTCAACCCAGCGTCAAACGGTCAGTTGTTGCTATTAACTGAATAGTAAAAGGCGGGCAATCACCGGCCCTTCAGGGCGCCAGCGCCGCCTCGGTCAGGCGCACTTCGCCGCGCAGGGAATGCGCCATGGCCTGCGTGATGGTCACATCGATCATCTGGCCGATCAGCCGGGCCGCCTGTGGGCCGCCGGGAAAGTTCACCGCCCGGTTGCACTCGGTGCGGCCCATCAGCTCGTTCGGGTCGCGCCGCGCCGGGCCTTCGACCAGGATGCGCTGTATCGTGCCTTCGCGTGACGCGCTGATGCTGCGGATATTGGCCTCGATCACGGCCTGCAGTTCCTGCAGCCGGCGCAGCTTGACCGCATGCGGCGTGTCGTCCTGCAGGTTCGCCGCCGGCGTGCCAGGCCGCGGGCTGAAGATGAAACTGAAGCTGTTGTCAAAACCGACATCGTCGATCAGCTTCATCATCTTGCCAAAGTCTTCCTCGGTCTCGCCGGGGAAGCCGACGATGAAGTCGCTGCTCATCGCCATGTCGGGGCGGATGGCACGCAGCTTGCGCACCGTGCTCTTGTATTCCATGGCGGTGTAGCCGCGTTTCATCACCATCAGGATGCGGTCTGAGCCATGCTGCACCGGCAGGTGCAGGTGGCTGACCAGCTTGGGCACCTTGTCATAGGTGTCGATCAGCCGCTGCGTGAACTCGTTGGGGTGGCTGGTGGTATACCGGATGCGCTCTATACCGGGAATTTCGGCCACGTACTCGATCAGCAGCGCGAAGTCGGCAATGTCTGCCGTGTCGCCCATCTTGCCGCGGTAGGCGTTGACGTTCTGGCCCAGCAGCGTGACCTCTTTCACGCCCTGGTCAGCCAGGCCGGCAATCTCGACCAGCACGTCGTCAAACGGCCGCGAGACTTCTTCGCCCCGGGTGTAGGGGACGACGCAGTAACTGCAGTACTTGGAGCAGCCTTCCATGATCGACACGAAAGCGGCGCCGCCCTCCACCCGGGCGGGCGGCAGGTGGTCGAACTTCTCGATCTCGGGAAAGCTGATGTCCACCTGGGGCCGCGCCTGGCGTGCCCGCGCCGCCAGCAGGTCGGGCAGGCGGTGCAGGGTTTGCGGGCCGAACACCACGTCCACGTAAGGCGCCCGCTTGATGATGTCGGCACCTTCCTGGCTGGCCACGCAGCCGCCAACGCCGATCAGCACGCCCTTTTTCTTCAGGTGCTGCACCCGACCGAGGTCGCTGAAGACCTTTTCCTGTGCCTTTTCGCGCACCGAACAGGTGTTGAACAGGATCAGGTCGGCTTCGTCGACGTTCTGGGTGGGCTCGTAACCTTCGGCGGCGTGCATCACGTCGGCCATCTTGTCCGAGTCGTACTCGTTCATCTGACAGCCAAAGGTCTTGATGAAAACTTTCTTGCTCATGGGAGGTCTCTAGCGGCGGCCGCCAAAAATGATGCCCAGCAGCGTGTTCAGCGCCTGGGTGAAGGCTGCTCCCGTGCTGTTGTCCAGCCGCGCCGCTTCCTCGGGAGTCAGCAGCCAGACTTCGTGGATCAGGCCGTAAGTGTCGCGCCGGTAAATCACCGGCAGCGTCAGCCCGACGAGGGGGCCCGACATGACCAGCAGGTTGTTGGTATGGCGGATGCGGGCGCCGGGCGACATGCGGTCGGGGCTGCCGTCCATCATCACATCCGGCGGCTGGGTGATCATCAGTTTGCCGAACTTCACGTCGGCGGGGATCGGCCGCCCGACGCCCTGTGCCCAGGCCATCGGCGCAGTGAGCGCGAGGGTAGCGGTCAGCGCAGCAGGTATTGCAACGGCGGCGAGAGCGGCGAGCAGGCCGACCCACAGGGTACGGGCCGGCGTGGTGGCGCCGGTGGTGGTGGGGAGCGCGTTGCCGGAAGTTTGCGGCGGGAGCGTGTCCGAACAGCGGTTCATGGTGGTCCTCCAGAGGCTGTGGGGAAAACTGGCAGTCGGGGCGTGGACAGTCAGGGGCGGGAAAAGTGTAGCACCCGGGCCCAGACAAACGAAAACCCGCAGAGCGGATGCTCATGCGGGCTCTCAGAAGTCTGGTGGTGATAGGTGGACTTGAACCACCGACATCAGCATTATGAATGCTGCGCTCTAACCAACTGAGCTATATCACCAACGTCCAAGATTATAGCCAAAAACGGGCATCGTTTTCAGCGGTTGCTGAAGCTGGCGGGCCGCTTGTTGACAAATGCGTCCATGCCCTCTTTCTGGTCGGCCGTGGCAAACAGCGCGTGGAAAAGGCGGCGCTCGAACATCACGCCATCGGACAGGCCGCTTTCAAAGGCGCGGTTCACGCACTCCTTGGCGGCGCGGGTGGCCAGCTGACCGTAGCCGCAGATCGTCAGCGCTGCCGCGAGGGTTTCGTCCATCAGCTTGTCCAGCGGCACCACGCGGCTGACCAGGCCGGCACGCTCGGCCTCGGTGGCGTCCATCATGCGGCCGGTCAGGGCCAGATCCATCGCTTTTGATTTGCCGACCGCGCGTGGCAGGCGCTGCGTGCCGCCGGCGCCGGGGATGATGCCCAGCTTGATTTCCGGCTGGCCGAAGCGCGCGTTGTCGGCCGCAATGATGAAGTCGCACATCATGGCCAGCTCGCAGCCGCCGCCCAGCGCAAAGCCGCTGACGGCCGCAATCACCGGCTTGCGGATGCCGCGGATGGTCTCCCAGTTGCGGGTGATGTAGTCGTCGCCGTAGACGTCGGCAAAACCGTAGGTCGCCATGGCGCCGATGTCGGCGCCGGCCGCGAAAGCCTTTTCGCTGCCGGTGATGATCATGCAGCCGATGGCTGGATCGGCGTCGAAGGCCTTCAGGGCGGCGCCCAGTTCGTCCATCAGGTCGCCGTTCAGGGCATTGAGGGCCTTGGGCCGGTTGAGCTGGATGACGCCGACTTTTTCGGCCTCGGTGCGCACGATGATGAGTTCATAAGCCATGGGAGTACTCCGGTTGTCTGTGGAAGGGGCCTGGCGGCACACTGTCACTATACCGGCCCGTCGGCGGGCAACGCCGCCCGGACGAATTGTCCAACCGATTGGTCGGTCAATGGTAAATTCATGCGACAGGAGACCTTCATGACCGACAACAACGTGCTGCTTGAAATACGCGGAGCCGTGGCGCTGGCCACGCTGAACCGCCCCCAGTCCCTCAACAGTTTCACCCGCGCCATGCACGCCGACTTGGGCAAGGCGCTGGACCGCGTGGCCGCCGACCCCGCCATCCGCGCGCTGGTGATCACCGGCGCCGGCCGGGGTTTCTGCGCGGGCGCCGATCTGTCCGAGTTCGATTTCACGCCCGGGCCGGACCTGGTCGAGCGGGCCGATCCGGGACCGGTGATCGAGCAGGCGTTCAACCCGACGGCGCGGCGCCTGCAGTCGCTGCGCGTGCCGACGATTGCCGCTGTCAACGGCGTCGCGGCCGGCGCAGGCGCCTCGCTGGCGATGAGCTGCGACATCGCGATTGCAGCGCCCGGCGCCAGTTTCATCCAGGCTTTCAGCAAGATCGGGCTGATTCCGGACGCCGGCGGCAGTTGGCTGCTGGTCGAGCGGCTGGGTCTGGCGCGTGCGCTGGCGCTGGCCATGACCGGCGACAAGCTCGGCGCGGCGCAGGCCAAAGAGTGGGGGCTGATCTGGGACGTGGCGGACGACTGCCTGGCCGCTTCGATGGCGCTGGCCGAGCGGCTGGCGGTGATGCCCACGCGCGCGCTGGTCGCCACGCGCCATCTGCTGCGCGACGCCAGCAGCCGCACACTGGACCAGCAGCTCGACGTCGAGCGCGACACGCAGTCGGTGATGGGCCACACCCATGACTACATCGAAGGGGTGCAGGCTTTTCTGGAAAAGCGCCCGCCTGTTTTCAAGGGCGCATGACCATGAGCGAGACCCACAAGCGGACACCGGCCGTTCATCCGGCGGCTTCATCCGCAGAAGCTGGGGAACTGGCGCGAAAGGTCGGCGAGACCATGTTTGCCGCCGACCGCGCGTCCAGCGAAACCATGGGCATGGAACTGCTGGCCTGCCAGCCGGGCCGGGCCGAAATGCGCATGGTGGTGCGGCCGCTGCACCTGAACGGACACCAGATCTGCCACGGCGGCTTCATTTTCACGCTGGCCGATTCCACTTTTGCCTTCGCCTGCAACAGCCACAATCGCAACACCGTGGCGGCCGGCTGCAGCATCGAGTTTCTCAAGCCGGCGCACCTGGACGATGTGCTCACCTGCGTCGGCGTCGAGCAGACCCTGAGCGGCCGGCACGGCATCTATGACATGACGGTGACCAACCAGCGCGGCCAGGTGGTGGCGCTGTTTCGCGGCAAGAGTGCGCAGATCGCCGGCACCGTGATTCCCGAACACCCTGCCAACGCCGAAACAGGAGCTGCCTGATGAAAACCTTTCCCCTCGAACCGATCGAGAAAGCCAGCATTGACGAACTGCGCGGTCTGCAGCTCAAGCGCATGAAAGCCACGCTGGCCCATGCCTATGCCAATTCGCCGGTCTACCGGGCCAAGTTCGATGCCGCCGGCGTGCATCCGGACGACCTGAAGACGCTGGCCGATCTGGCCAAGTTTCCGTTCACCACCAAGAAGGACCTGCGCGACAGCTACCCGTTCGGCATGTTCGCCGTGACCCGCGAGAAATGCGCGCGCATCCATGCGTCCAGCGGCACCACCGGCAAGCCCACCGTGGTGGGCTACACGCTCAAGGACATTGACACCTGGGCGACGGTGGTGGCGCGCAGCTTTCGCGCCAGCGGCGCGCGGCCGGGCGACCTGCTGCACAACAGCTACGGCTACGGTCTTTTTACCGGGGGATTGGGCGCGCACTACGGCGCCGAAAAGCTGGGCCTGACGGTGGTGCCGTTCGGCGGCGGCCAGACCGAAAAGCAGGTGCAGCTGATCATGGACTTCAGGCCCGACATCATCACCGTCACGCCCAGCTACATGCTGGCCATTGCCGACGAGTTCGACCGCCAGGGCATCGACCCGCGCAGCGCCAGCCTGCGCATCGGCATTTTTGGTGCCGAGCCCTGGACCAATGACATGCGCGTGGCCATCGAGCAGCGCATGGGGATCGACGCGGTGGATATCTACGGACTGTCTGAAGTGATGGGCCCGGGCGTGGCCAACGAGTGCGTCGAAACCAAGGACGGCCCCACCATCTGGGAGGACCATTTCTACCCGGAGATCATTCACCCCGAAACCGGTGAGCCGGTGATGGACGGCGAGATGGGCGAACTGGTCTTCACGAGCCTGACCAAGGAAGCCCTGCCCATCATCCGCTACCGTACGCGCGACCTGACGCGGCTGCTGCCGGGCACGGCGCGCACGATGCGGCGCATGGAAAAGATTACCGGCCGCAGCGACGACATGATGATCATCCGCGGCGTCAACGTGTTCCCGTCACAGATCGAGGAACTGATCCTCAAACGCGCCGAACTCGCGCCGCACTACCAGTGCATCCTGACCCGTGAAGGTCCGATGGACAACCTGCGCGTCGCAGTCGAGACGCGGCCGGGCATTTCGCCCGACAGCATCGAGGCGCGTGCCTCGGCCAAGCTGCTGCAGCACGAGATCAAGGTCTATGTGGGCAGCAGTGTCGAGATCGAGTTGCGCGCCGAAGGCGGCGTGGAGCGCAGTCAGGGGAAGGCCAAGCGGGTGGTGGACCAGCGCAAGCTGTGAACTTGAGTCACGTTTCAGTAGCAACAACTCACGATTTGACGCTGGGTTGATGCCAGTTTGACTGATAATTTGCCAAATAAAAGACCCAGGGGTCGCTGAAAAAATTGGTGCCTTGTGCCTGGCGCGCCGGTTTCGGCGCCTGTCGGCTACTTGCTGCCGGTCAGCCAGGCCTGGGCCAGCGCCGGATCGCGCAGGTTGAGCCGCGCCGTGGTGACATCCGCCGGCAACTGCAGCGCCAGCCGTAGCAGGCGCCGGTCGCGCGACACCAGTGCGGTCAGGTCGCGTTGTGGCACGGCATAAAAATCCAGGTCGTCCAGTTTCAGCATCCGCCAGGCACCCGCGTGCGGCGCGGGGGTTTCCACGCCCAGCCACTCGTCGCCGGCGGCAAAACCGGCCCGCTCGGCCGCGCCCCCGCGCAGCACCAGCTTGATGTGCAGCCCGCCCGCTTCGCTGACGCGAAGGCCCAGGCGCTGCGCCGGCTGGGCGCGCTCCTGCGTCAGCTTCACGCCCTGGTGCGCCAGCAGCGCCGCCACGGGCAGATCGGCGGTGCCGTGCACCCAGTTGGCCAGCTCGGCGCTGAAGTCGCGTCCGCCCAACTGGCGCAGCACGGCCGCGAGGTCGGCTTCGGTCATCGGTCCGCCCTGGCAGCGCTTCCACAGCGCACGCATCACCGCGTCCAGAGTGGTGGCGCCCTCGTGGCGCAGCGTCAGGTCCAGGCACAGCGCCACCAGTGCGCCCTTGGTGTAGTAGCTGACCGTGGTGTTGGGGGTGTTTTCGTCCTGCCGGTAGTACTTGATCCAGGCGTCAAAGCTGGCCTGCGCCACCGACTGCACGGCGCGCCCCGGCGTCTGCAGCACCTGATTCAGCGTCTTGGCCAGCAGCTTCAGGTAGCCGGCGTCGTCCAGCAGACCGGCGCGGCGCAGCAGCAGATCGTCGTAGTAGCTGGTGAAGCCTTCAAAGAACCACAGCAGCCGCGTGTAGTTTTCCTGCCCGTAGTCGTAGCGCGCAAACTCGGCCGGGCGCAGCCGCTTGACGTTCCAGGTGTGGAAATACTCGTGGCTGATCAGGCCCAGCAGCGTCGTGTAGCCCTCGCTGGCGGTGGTGCTGCCGGTGCGGGGCAGGTCGCGCCGCCCGCAGATCAGCGCGGTGGAGTTCCGGTGCTCCAGCCCGCCGTAGCTGTCGTCCACGGCGTTGAGCATGAACACATAGGATTTGTGCGGGGGTTTGCCGCGACCATGCCAGAAGCGGATGGCGGTCTCGCAGATGGCCCGCGTGTCTCGCAGCAGGCGCTCACTGTCGAAAGAGGGCGTCGCGCCGGCGACCACGAACCGGTGCGGCACGCCGCAGGCGATGAACTCGCCGCTCCAGAACGCGCCCATCTCGACCGGGCAGTCGGCCAGTTCGTCGTAGTCGGCGGCCCGGTAGCTGCCGAAGCCGCGCTTGTCGACCCGGACGGCATCAAGTCCGGTGGCCAGCTGCCAGTTTTTCGCGGCCTTCGGTGCATGGATGGTCAACGCATGGGGCTGGCCGGTCTGGCCCTGCACCTGAAGGAAGAGGCTGGTGCCGTTGAAGAAGCCGCGCGACGCATCGAGCCAGGCGGTGCGCACCGAATCGTCGCGTGCGTAGACGGCGTAGCGCAGCACCAGGGGTCGGCCGGGCTGGCAGGCCACCTGCCAGCGGCATTTGTCGAGCTGCACGAGGGCCAGCGGTTCGCGTTCCTGCTGCGCGCTGAGCTGCTGCAGGTTCTTGGCGAATTCACGCACCAGGTAGCTGCCCGGTATCCACACCGGCATCGAGACGGTCTGCAACTCGTCCGGGTGGGCGATGGTCAGCGTGATCTGGAACAGGTGGGCGTGCAGATCGTCGGTGTCGACGGCGTAGTGGATCGCGGCAGGGGCCGGTTTGGGGGTCGGCGCGGGTCTGGAGGACTTCTTGCTGGGCATGTTGGCATCAAGAATAGCCGACCTGCCGCCGACCTGCCCGTCGGCCGATGCTGCTACGTCGGAGATGAAGTCAGCCGGCCGCTCAGGTGCCGGCCGCGCCGAACACGCAACTGAGGGTGGCCACCAGCGTCAGCCGCAGGCGCAGCGGCAGCCAGTGCGACAGGCCGGCATCAATCCAGGTCTTGCGGTCGACCAGGTAGCAGGCCACCATCACCAGACCCAGCAGGGGCAGTCCGGCATAGGCCGGCATCAGCAGCGCGACCCAGGCCATCAGTGAAGGGGCCACGCCCCAGATCAGGTGGAAGGCATGGCCGGGCGTCTCGGTGGCCGCATAACGCAGGCCGATGCCCCAGTGAATGCCGCCGAGAAAAGAGACGATGACGGCGCCATAGGCCAGCAGCGCCAGCGCCACGAAGGGGTGCAGGTCGGCGTCGACCAGCCACAGCAGCAAAGCCAGGCCGATGAAGGGAATCAGCCCGGCGTAGCCCAGCCGGTCGATCAGTTTGCGGGTGGCGTCGTGATTCATCACAGCGGACGGGCGGCGGCCTTCGCCATCAGCCCGTGTTCAAGGTTTTGCGTCGGTCAGGAACTTTTCGACCTGCGCGCTGCTGATGGCGCCGGGCACGCGCGAGCCGTCGGCAAAGACCAGCGTCGGCGTTCCGGTGATCTTGTACTTCTTGCCGAACTCGACGTTGCGCGTCAGCGCGGTCGCGTCGCAACTGGCGGGCGCGGCTGCCGGGGTGACGTCATTGAGCATCCAGTCGTTCCAGGCCTTGGCCTTGTCCTTGGCGCACCAGATGTTGCGCGACTTGTCAGCCGAGTCCTTGCTCAGGATCGGATACAGGAACAGGTAGACGGTGACGTTGTTGATCTTCTGCAGGTCGGCTTCAAAGCGCTTGCAGTAACCACAGTTGGGATCTTCGAAAACCGCCATCTTGCGCTTGCCGTCGCCGCGCACGATGGTGAAGGCGTCTTTCAAGGGCAGCGACTTGAAGTCGATCGCGGTGAGTTTGTCCACCCGTTCTTCGGTCAGGTTGCGCTTGAGCTTGGTGTCGATCAGGCTGCCCTGGATCAGGAAGTTGCCTTCGGCGTCGGTGTACAGGATGTCGGTGCCGTTGACCCGCACTTCGTACAGGCCGGGCATCGGGGTCTTGCTGACCTCGTCGATCTTCTGCAGCTGCGGAATTCGCTCGGCCAGGTTCTTGCGGATGGTCGCTTCCTGCGCAGAGGCCAGCAGGGACAGGCTCAGGGCGGCCAGCGCCAGCGCGGTTTTCAGTGTGGACTTCATGGGAGTTCGGTTTCAGATGAGAAAAGGGGGGAGTCAGCAGATTCAGCGGGCAGGCCGGGCAGCGCCCATGGCACGACGTGCCACCCAGTTTTTCAGCGGCCCGCTGAGGTCAAAGCCGCTCATGCCCCAGTTGCGCAGCGTCTGTGCCGGTGCGCCCGGCAATGAGAAAAGCTGTTGCAGGCCATCGGTGGCCAAGCCCGTGGCCAGCACGTCGGCCTTGCGGGCGCGCTCGTAGCGACGCAGCAGCTTCAGGTCGCCGCAGGTGCGCCAGCTCTCGCGCGCTTGCAGCACCTGCGCCAGTTCAGCCACATCGGCCAGGCCCAGGTTCAGGCCCTGGCCCGACAACGGGTGCACGGTGTGCGCCGCGTCGCCAGCAAGCGCCCAGCCGGGTCCGACCCAGCGGTCGGCCTGCGCCAGTTGCAGCGGCCAGCGCGCTCGCTCGCCCTGCTGGGTCAGGCTGCCGAGCATGTGATGGCTGGCGGTTTCGAGCATCGTCGCGAAGTCTTCGGCGGTTGCGGCGAACCGCTCATCGGCGCGCTCCTGCAAGACAGACCACACAACCGCCACAGAGTTCCCTTGCGGGCCGCCCAGCGGCAAAAAAGCCAGGATGTCGCCGTCGGCAAACCATTGCCAGGCGGTCTGCGCGTGCGGGCGTTCGCACTGCATGCGGGTCGCGATCGCGTGCTGCGGATAGGCTGTGACGTCGACGTTCACGCCGAACTCGCTGCGCGTGCGGCTGGCCTTGCCCTCGCAGACCACGGTGAGTGCGGCCGGCACCGGGGCATCCACGCGGTCGATCAGCGGCTGGTAATTTACCGCCTGCGCCAGTTGCTGCTCCAGCACCGGCACGTCGACGATCCAGTTCAGTGCCTCGCTGCCCTGCTCGGTGGCGTCAAAGACCACCTGGCCACCGTCGTCGCCCTGCACCCGCATCTGCAGCACCGGGGTTGCGGCGGTCTCCGGCGGCCAGCAGCGCAGGGATTCGAGCAGGGCACGCGACGCTGCGTTGAGCGCGTAGGCGCGCACGTCGCTCGTCGCGCCGTCGGCGCCCGCCCCGGGCGGGCCGACCAGCGCCACGCGCAGACGTTCGCGCGCCAGCAGCAGGGCCAGGGCCTGGCCCACGATGCCGTTGCCGCGGATGCAGATGTCAGGGGGTGAAGCCATGCAGCCAATTGTAGGAGGCGGGCACAATCCGGGATTGCCGCCCTTTCGACAAACTGCCTGCTGCAAAGGTTGTTCCCGTGAATCCTGAATCCCGTGATGTGAGCGCCACCCTGGCGGCGCTGCTGGTCTACCCCGTGAAGTCGTGCGCCGGCATGGCGGTCCAGGAGGCCATGCTGCTGGACACCGGCCTGGACCTCGACCGTGCCTGGATGGTCGTCGACGCCCAAGGCGAGTTCGTCAGTCAGCGCGAGCTGCCGCGCATGGCACTGATCCGGCCGACGCTGCGCATCAGCGATCTGGTGCTGCGCGCGCCGGGCATGCTGGCCCTGCACCTGGCGCTCGACGAGGTCGAGAAGCCGGCGCAGGTCCGCGTCTGGGACGATGAGGTCAGTGCCTGGGACATGGGCGACCTGGCGGCGCAGTGGTTCAGCGACTTTCTCGGCCAGCCGCTGCGCCTGGTGCGTTTTGACCCGGATGTGCGGCGCCTGTCGAGCCTGAAGTGGACCGGCGGCGTCGAGGCCCCGAACCAGTTCAGCGACGGATTTCCGCTGCTGATCGCCAGCCAGGCCTCGCTGGACGGACTGAACCAGCGGCTGCTGGCCGGCGGCCACGCCGCGGTGGAGATGGCGCGCTTTCGCCCGAATCTGGTGCTGGCCGGCCTGGAGGCGCATGACGAGGACCGGCTGGACGCGATCTGGATCGAAACCGGCGGCGAACCGGTGCAACTGCGGCCGGTCAAGCCCTGCGCGCGCTGCCCCATTCCGAACGTCGACCCGGCCACGGCCGAGGTCAACCCGGTGGTGAGCGACACACTGCAGGCCTACCGGCAGGACCCCCTGCTGGGCGGTGCGGTGACCTTTGGCATGAACGCCATCATGATCCAGGGGGACGGCGCCCTGTTGCGGGTGGGCCAGCGTGTGTCAGCCGATTTCCGCTTCGACTGAGCGGCGACGTCGGGCCGCGGGCAGCAACCCCGGCGGCGCTTCGGGCGGCGGTTGAGCGCCGATGATCGGGCCGCGAGCGCCCGCCCGGTAAAATCCGGTCCTTCCCCTGATCCCCTGAAAGCCCCTCCATGAGCCTCCAATGCGGCATCGTGGGCCTGCCCAACGTCGGCAAGTCCACCCTTTTCAACGCGCTGACCAAAGCCGGCATCGCCGCAGAAAACTATCCCTTCTGCACCATCGAGCCCAATACCGGCGTGGTGGAAGTGCCCGATCCGCGGCTGCAGCAGCTGGCGCAGATCATCAACCCCGAGCGCATCGTGCCGGCCATCGTCGAGTTCGTCGACATTGCCGGTCTGGTGGCCGGCGCCAGCACCGGCGAGGGCCTGGGCAACAAGTTTCTGGCCCACATCCGCGAGACCGACGCCATCGTCAACGTGGTGCGCTGCTTTGAAGACGGCAATGTGATCCATGTCGCCGGCAAGGTCGATCCGATCTCGGACATCGAGGTGATCCAGACCGAGCTGTGCCTGGCCGACATGGGCACGGTGGAAAAGACCCTGCAGCGCAGCATCAAGGCTGCCAAGTCCGGCAACGACAAGGAAGCGGCCAAGCTGGTGACGGTGCTGACCCGGGTGCAGGCGGTGCTGAACGAAGGCAAGCCGGTGCGCACGATGGACCTGTCGAAAGAGGAACTTGCCATTCTCAAGCCGCTGTGCCTGATCACCGCCAAACCGGCGATGTTTGTCGGCAACGTCAGCGATGACGGTTTCGTCGACAACCCGTACCTCGATCGCCTCTCCGAATACGCCGCCACCCAGAACGCACCGGTGGTGGCCATCTGCGCCAAGATGGAAGCCGACATGGCCGACATGAGCGACGAAGACCGCGAGATGTTCCTCAGCGAGATGGGCCAGGACGAGCCCGGCCTGAACCGGCTGATCCGCGCCGCCTTCAAGCTGCTGGGCCTGCAGACCTATTTCACCGCCGGCGTGAAGGAAGTGCGGGCGTGGACCATCCACATCGGCGACACCGCACCGCAGGCGGCCGGCGTGATCCACGGTGACTTCGAGCGCGGCTTCATCCGTGCGCAGACCATCGCGTTTGACGACTACATCGCCTACAAGGGCGAACAGGGCGCGAAGGACGCAGGCAAGATGCGCTCAGAAGGCAAGGAATACGTCGTCAAGGACGGCGACGTGCTCAATTTCCTCTTCAACGTCTGACGCCGGGCATCTGCGCAACCGGCGAGCCGCAGGAAGCGACCCCCTGCCGGCTCCCAGGGGTCATTTTGAGACGTTTTTGGCATCAACCCAGCGTCAAAAGGCAACTTATTGCTATCGAAGTAAAAGCGTAGAAGCTGGCTGGTCGAAGCTGTCCGGGCGCCGCGCCGGCCGCCTGCACCGACAGGCAGGCGCTTCGAACTCATCCGGCGGGCGCAACGGCTTGCCAGGCGCCCCGCTCGTAGCGCAGCAGATGGTTCTGCTGGAAGCGCCACAGGTGCAACCATTGGTTGTGCAGCAGTTGCCGGACCACTTCATGCTTTTCGATGACAGATTCGATGGCAGCCTGCGGCGCGTCAATCACGACGGTCAGCCGCAGCGGCTCATGCACCCAGCGGTCTCCGTCGTGCAGCGACTGGCGTGACAGACCGATGCGCAGGTCGCCGCCGTTGCCCTCGAAAACGCCAAGGTTGCCACCCACCACGTTGTGCAACAGCTTGTTGCCGCTGCCCAGGCGCTCGGGCTCGCAGGTCGAGGCGTGGTACTGCCAGTTGATCCAGTGCGTGACCAGCATGGGCGCCGTCATCAGCAGCTCAAGAATGCTGCCGTCCGCATCCTGGCCGGCGTCGTAGTCGTGCAGGAAGGTGCGCCCCTGCAGGACCAGCCCCCGGCTTCTGTGCCGGGGGGCGATCAGGAAGGCGGCGTTGCCAGCCAATCCCCACTCCGGGCGTGTTTGGGCGCCATCGTTGGCCCGCCGGCGCAGCTGGTCCAGCAGCTCGCCTTCAGCGATGTGCGGGTCCGTGCGAAGGCTCGGTGCCCGCTCCCGGCGGACCTGGTCGCCAGCCCGCGCAAAAACGCTTTGCAGGGTGTCCCAGCGTGCGCGCGCTGCAGGCGCAAGCAGATCCAGATCAAAGCCTTCGATCTCGTCGGTGGTGGTGTTGTGCAGTGCCGCGACGAAGGCGGTTGACGCCGCAATCGTGATGCCGTGCGCCCTGAGTCCGTCGCGCACGGCAGGTTCGTTGAGCAGTCGTGCAAGGCTGCGGGCATTGACCTCGCCCGTCTGGCCGCAGCAGGCACCGCAATCCAGCGCCGCCGCGTGCGCGTTGTTGGTCGACTGGCTGCCGTGCCCGACCAGCAGCACCAGCGGCGCCAGGTGCCGATCCAGACCCATCGCGTGCAGGACCCGGCTGGCCAGAGATACCTTGTCATCGAGCGACAGACCGACAATAGCGGGCCTGCAGAGGGCGCGGTAGCGAGCGGGCAGGCCGTCCAGATCATCCCTCGCCCGGGCCTGCATTCCCGGGCGCATCCAGCGCGCGAGCTTGCCAACGTATCCCAGTCCGGCTGCCTCGACGAATGAAAACGCCGCGCCGGGCCAGCGGCTGGCTGCTTGCCATTGATCGGCGAGGGCGAAGCGATCAGCCCTTGACTGGTGGGCGGCGCTCATCAGGCGGGCGTCAGCGACGGTGTTGCCGGCGTCTGCTGTTGTCAGCTGATCGGTCACCTCGATGGCCGGTGCGAGCAGTCCGGGCAATTGCGGCCGCCGGGCCCGTGTTGCCAGCGGCGTGTAGGCCAGCGGGAGACCGAAGAAGCCGGCAAATCCCAGAGTCTGCACGGCGGGCGAGGCAGCCTCCAGCGCGCGGCGCAACGGTTCGCTGCGCACATCGATACAGAACGCGGCCTGTACCTCCGCTGGCGGGGTCGTCGCGTCTGCTGTGCTGACGGACAGCAGCTGCTGGGCCAGCGTCCGCTGGAGGCCGGCCTCCAG
>JACSRS010000140.1 GCA_014879655.1 Burkholderiaceae bacterium | reverse complement strand
GCCGGCGCGCTCAGCGCCAGGTGCGGATCGTTGGCCAGCAGCGGCTTGCCGCTGACGGTATGGCTGCCGGCGATGACCCAGTTGTTGCTGCCCTTGCCTTCCAGCGTGCCGGCGTCGCGCGAGAAGTCAGCCGCCCAGCGCGCCAGTTCCGCCTGCCCCCCCCAGCGCTCCCAAAAGGCATTTTTGATGGCATATTTGGCAGTAGCCAGCGTCGAATCGATACTTATTGCTCCTGTTTTAGGATTTTCCGTGGCGGAGGCCCGACGGTACAGGCCGAGTTCGCGGTACAGCGCGGCCAGGTCGGCGGTGGCGGCGGGCTTTTCGCCGGGATAGGGCGGCATCAGTTGCCACAGCCGGGAGGTGTCCATCTCGCGGGCGGCCGTCAGGCGGGCGAATTCGTTGCCCCAGTTGCCGCCCAGGTCCAGCGCCATCATCAGCGCCCAGCCCATGCTGTCCACCGGCGTCCAGACGCCCGGCTTCGCACCCAGGATCAGGAATTCCGGCTGCGGCATGGCGCTGGCGCCCGCGTGGTAGGCATTGATGCCGTCGCTGTAGGCCTGCAGCGCCTGGCGGGCGCCGGGTGACAGGCGGTCGTACTGCACCTGCGCGGCGCGCAAGATGCCCAGCGAGCGCATCAGTTTGTCGGTTTCGAGCGTTGCCTCGCCGAGGATTTCGGACAGTTCCCCGTGCATCACGCGCCGGTTGAATTCGAGCTGCCAGCCGCGCTCCTGCGCGTGGACCCAGCCCATCGCGCGCCAGCCATCGGGTTCGGTGCGGGCACGGATGTGGGTGACGTCCGATGCGTCACGCTGAATCGTCACCGGCGCGCTCAAGCCGGTCAGGTGCAGTTCGCCATCCATCACCGGCAACGAGCGTCGCACCAGCACCGCCGCCGCTGCACCGGCCAGCAGGATCAGCGCCAGCAACACCCAGGCGACGCGAACAAACCATTTCATGCCATCCCCTCCTGTCAGATGCGTCCGCCGCGAGCCAGCCCGACCGCACCTTCGGAAATCGTAAAGCTCACCGTCGGCGCGGTGAAGTCGCTGAATGGCGCGCCCAGCGAGATCTCGCCCTGGCCGGGCAGCACGCATTCGCTGCGCCGCAATGCCACTTCACTGGTGCTGCCGGCAAAGCGCACCCAGGTGCCGTAGCTGCTGAGGTCGGTCAGCACGAAATGCTGGTTCACCCAGTCGATGCGGGCGTGCAAGCGTGAAACGCGGGGGTCGTTCACCGCGAAATCGACGTCGCCCAGTCGGCCCAGATGAACCGGCAGCCGCGTCGAATCAAAGCGCGAACGGATGTCCAGCCAGGCCAGTTCGATCTGTCCCAGCGCCGGGTCGCGGCGGGCAGAAATCTCGGACAGCGAGGCCGGCATCGTCAGCTGGCTGGCCTGCTCGTCGGCCGCGTTCCAGTCGACCCGCGCCAGCGGGCGCGGCTCGGACAATCCGCGGATACCGATGAGTCCGAGATCGCGGAACAGCACCCCGGCCGGCGGCGAGAGCGATTCGATCAGTTCACGTGTGGCCCAGATTTCTGCGGGGCCGGCCAGGTCGCTCAGTCGCGAAGCGAGGTTCACCGCGTCACCAAAACAGTCGCCGTCGATCTCGACGATCGGGCCGGACGCCATGCCCACCTTCAGGTGCATCAGCAGGCTTGGTGGCCAGTTGGCAATGCGCCGCTGATGGGCACGCTGCAGCTCGACCACGGCAGCCACGGCGTCACTTTCGGATGGAAAGACCGTCAACACCCCGTCGCCCAAAGTCTTCACCACACGGCCATTGAACAAGGTGCAGGTTTCGGCGATCAGTTGCGTGAGGCGGGTGACCGCCAGCGTGGCCTTCTCGTTGCCGAGGGTTTCAAACACGCCGGTGCTGCCGGTTAGATCCGCAAATATGACGGTTCGGATAGCGCTCATGAAGAGTGAAAGACTGTTTCCATCTGCGCGCGGC
>JACSRS010000109.1 GCA_014879655.1 Burkholderiaceae bacterium | reverse complement strand
AACTTTGACCTCATCACCGGTTTTTCCATTGTTCCGCTGCAGTGGTTTTCGCTGATCGGCATGCTGCTGTCGGGCCTTTCCGGCGCGCTGTTCCTGCTGCTGCTGATCCGGCGATTCGTGCTGGGCGCGGAAGTCGAAGGCGTGTTCACGCTGTTTGCGCTGCAGTTCTTTCTGACCGGCATCATGCTTTTTGGCATCGGCCTGATGGGGGAATACGTCGGCCGAATCCAGCAGGAGGTGCGCAACCGGCCGCGCTACCGGATCAGCACCGTGTTGCAGGCGCCGCTGGCGGAGGACGCCGCGCCGGCCGCAGCGGCCACGGCCGGGGAGTCGCAAACGTGAGAGCAGTGGTTTTTGCCTACTCGAACGTCGGCGACCGCTGCCTGCGGGTGCTGTGCGCACGCGGGGTGGACGTCGCGCTGGTTGTCACGCACCGCGACCACCCGGGCGAGAAAATCTGGTTCCAGCGCGTGGCCGATACGGCCGCCGAACTGGGCCTTCCCTGCGTGTATGCCGAAGACCTCGACGACGCAGCCCGGCTGGCGGCCGTTGCTGCGGCCAGCCCGGACCTGATCTTTTCGTTCTACTACCGGTCGATGATCCCGATGGCGGTGTTGCGCCTGGCGAGCCGGGGCGCGTACAACATGCACGGCTCGCTGCTGCCGAAGTACCGGGGCCGCGCACCGACCAACTGGGCGGTGCTGTGCGGTGAGACCGAGACGGGTGCGACGCTGCACCAGATGGTTGAAAAACCCGATGCCGGATCCATCATCGACCAGAGCAGCGTGCCCATCCTGCCCGACGACACCGCCGAAATCGTGTTTGACAAGGTCACCGTTGCCGCCGAGCAGGTGCTGTGGCGCAGCCTGCCCCTGCTGCTGGCCGGCCAGGCGACAGGCCGGCCCAACGATCTGGCACAGGGCAGCTATTTTTCGGGCCGGCGGCCGGAAGACGGCCGGATCGAGTGGAGCCAACCTGCGGCGCAGGTCTACAACCTGATCCGCGCCGTGGCGCCGCCGTATCCGGGCGCGTTCACCGTGGTGGCGGGCAAACGGCTGGTGATCGGCGCCGCACGCCGGAGGCCCGCGTCCCGCCCGGTGGCCGCTGATCCCCGCTGCCTGGGCCTGCAGGTGGTGGACGGCCAGATGGTCGGCCTGTGCGGCGACGGCGGCGTGATCGACATCCGGCAATTGCTCGACGAAGGCGCTGCGGTGGACGCGCGCGCACTTCAAGACATTCTTTCAGCGCAATCGAAAGTGGAAATCTGATGAAGAAAAAAGTACTGATCCTGGGCATCAACGGTTTCATTGGCCACCACCTGAGCCGCCGGATCCTGGAAACGACGGACTGGGATGTCTATGGCATGGACATGGCCTCCGACCGGCTGGGCGACCTCATTTCGCACCCGCGCATGCACTTCTTTGAAGGTGACATCACCATCAACAAGGAGTGGATCGAATACAACATCCGCAAATGTGACGTGGTGCTGCCGCTGGTGGCCATCGCAACGCCGGCCACCTACGTGCGCGAGCCCCTGCGGGTGTTTGAACTCGACTTCGAGGCCAACCTGCCGATCGTCCGGGCGGCGGTGAAGTACCGCAAGCACCTGGTGTTTCCGTCGACGTCGGAGGTCTACGGCATGTGCCCGGACGAAGAGTTCGACCCTGAAACCTCGCCTCTGGTCTACGGGCCGATCAACAAGCCGCGCTGGATCTACGCCTGCTCCAAGCAGCTGATGGACCGGGTGATCGCCGCCTACGGCCAGGAGCAGGGGCTGAACTACACCCTGTTCCGCCCGTTCAACTGGGTCGGCCCGGGCCTCGATTCGATCTTCGAATCGAAAGAGGGCTCGTCAAGGGTGGTCACGCAGTTCCTCGGGCAGATCGTTCGCGGCGAGCCGATCCGGCTCGTCGACGGCGGCGCGCAGAAGCGGGCTTTTGCCGACATCTCCGACGGCATCGACGCGCTGATGCACATCATCGACAACCGCGGCGGCGTCGCCAGCGGCCGCATCTTCAATATCGGCAATCCGGCCAATCACCATTCGGTGCGCGAACTCGCCGAGATGATGCTGTCGATGGCCGCCCGGTACCCGGAATACGCCGAGTCGGCCAAAAACAGCCAGATCGTCGAGACCTCGTCGGCCGATTTCTACGGCAAGGGCTATCAGGACGTGCAGAACCGCCTGCCCGACATCTCTGCGACGGTCAACACGCTGGGCTGGCAGCCGCAGGTCGACATGGCCACGTCGCTGGCGCGCATTTTTGAAGCCTACCGCCACAAGGTCGTGGAGGCGCGGTCGCTGCTCGATCAGGAGGCCTGACTTGGCGCGCATTGCGCTGAAGGTTGACGTCGACACCCTGCGCGGAACCCGCGAGGGCGTTCCCCGCCTGCTGGAGATCTTCGAGCGCCACGGCGTGCAGGCCACGTTCCAGTTCAGCCTGGGGCCCGACCACACGGGCTGGGCCTTGCGACGCGCATTTCGCCCCGGGTTCTTCTCCAAGGTCGCGCGCACCTCGGTGGTCGCGCACTATGGCCTGAAGACGCTGATGTACGGTGTCCTTCTGCCGGCGCCGGACATCGGGCGCGCAGCCGCAGACCCGATGCGCGCCACCCGCGCCGCCGGGCACGAATGCGGCATCCACACCTGGGATCACGTGGTCTGGCAGGACAACGTCCGCCGTCGTGACGCAAGCTGGACCCGGCGGCAGATGCAGATGGCCTTCGACCGGTTTGTCGAGATTTTTGGCGAAGCACCCGCCACGCACGGCGCGGCCGGCTGGCAGATGAACCCGGCCGCACTGGCGCAGATCGACGACTGGGGCATGGCCTATGCGTCCGACGGCCGCGGTGTCGAACCCTATGTGCCGTCGGTCGATGGCAAGCCCTGCCGGCATCTGCAACTGCCCACCACGCTGGCCACCTTCGACGAACTGATTGGCGTGGACGGCGTCGATGAATCGAACGTCGATCGGGCCTTGCTGAAGGGCACCGAAACCGACCGGCATCAGGTTTTCACGCTGCACGCCGAGCTGGAGGGCGGCTTGCTCGCGCCCGCGTTCGAGCGGCTGCTGTCCGGGTGGAAGGCGCAGGGGCATGCGCTGGTCACGATGGGCGACTTCTATCGCCACCTCGATGCGGGCCAGCGGCCGACGATGCCGTTTGCCTGGGGAAGCGTCACCGGCCGAAGCGGCGAACTGATGGTTCAACCCCGGTAGGTGATACGCATCGGCTCCTGCCTGGCGCGGACATCGGGATGGCTGCCGCTCCATCGGACAATAGTCCTGTTTAGATAGCAATAACTGACGATTTGACGATGGTTTTAGGTGATTTTCATGTTGAAAACACCTCCTGGGGCAGCGAGGGGTCCCGCGGGCGCCGGGGTGTTGATCGGCTGATCAGCCTTGGGCGCTCGCGGCAACCGGTTGCTCAGGGCCCGACGGGGTCGGCAAAGATGGGTTGCACGCCCCAGATTTCATTGGCGTACTCGGCGATGGTGCGGTCGGATGAAAAACGCCCCATGCCGGCAATGTTCAGGATGGCCTGGCGCGCCCACTCGGTTGGCCGCCGGTACAGCGCGTCCACCCGCTGCTGTGCGGCGAGGTAGTCGGCGTAGTCGGCCAGCAGCTGGTAGTGGTCGGATTCGAGCAGCGCGCGCGTCAGGTCCTGGTAGCGCTGCGGCTCCTCGGGCGAGAAAGCGCCATCGGCGATGCGGTCGATCGCGGTTTTCAGCTCGTAGTTGTCGTGGTAGATCGCGTGCGGTTGGTAGCCGTGCGCGCGCAGTTCGGTGACCTGCTCGACCCGGTTGCCGAAGATGAAGATGTGCTCCAGCCCCACGGCTTCGGCAATCTCGATGTTGGCGCCGTCCCAGGTGCCGATGGTCAGTGCACCGTTCAGCGCGAACTTCATGTTGCCGGTGCCCGAGGCTTCGGTGCCGGCGGTGGAGATCTGCTCGGACAGGTCGGCGGCCGGGATGATCAGCTCGGCCAGCGTCACGCGGTAGTTCGGGATGAACACCACTTTCAGCCGGTCGCCGACCACCGGGTCGTTGTTGACGACGCGGGCCACATCGTGGATCAGCCGGATGATCTGTTTGGCCGTGTGGTAGGCCGAGGCCGCCTTGCCGGCAAAGATCACCGTGCGTGGCACCCAGTTGGCGTTCGGGTTCACCTGGATCTGGTGGTAGCGGGTGACCACGTGCAGCAGGTTGAGCAGCTGGCGCTTGTACTCGTGCATGCGCTTGACCTGGACGTCGAACAGGCTCTCGGGGTCGATCCGCAGGCCCAGTTCACGCCCGATGTAGTCGGCCAGCCGCCGCTTGTTCTGCTGCTTGGCCAGCCGGGCCGCATTGTTGAAGGCCGGCTCGGCCGCCAGGCTGCGCAGACCCGCCAGTTGCTGCAGGTCGCGCCGCCATTCGCGGCCCAGCCGGTCGTCGATCAGCCGGGCCAGTGGCTGGTTGGCCTGCGCCAGCCAGCGCCGCGGCGTGATGCCGTTGGTCTTGTTGCAGAAGCGTTCGGGGAACAGCCGGGCGAAATCGGCAAAGATGGTGTGCGTCATCAGCTCGCTGTGCAGCGCCGAGACACCGTTGATCTTGTGGCTCGCCAGCACGCACAGGTGGGCCATGCGCACGCGCCGGTAGCCGTTCTCCTCGATCAGCGAAACCCGCTGCAGCAGGCTGTTGTCACCCGGGTAGGCCTCGTGCAGCAGCGCCAGGAAGCGCGCGTTGATGTCGTAGATGATGCGCAGGTGCCGCGGCAGCACCCGGCCCATCAGGTCGACCGGCCAGGTCTCCAGCGCCTCCTGCATCAGCGTGTGGTTGGTGTAGCTGAAGATGCGCGTGCACTGGCTCCAGGCACTGTCCCAGTCCATCGCGTGCTCGTCCACCAGCAGCCGCATCAGCTCGGGGATGGCCAGCGCCGGATGCGTGTCGTTCAGGTGCACCGCCACCTTGTCGGCCAGCATCTCCAGCGTGCCGTGGTCCTTCAGGTAGCGGCGCACCAGGTCCTGCAGCGAGGCGCTTACAAAGAAGTACTCCTGGCGCAGGCGCAGCTCGCGCCCGTGCTCGGTGCTGTCGTCCGGGTACAGCACACGCGAGACGTTTTCGGACTCGTTCTTGGCCTCCATCGCGCGGATGTAGTCGCCCTTGTTGAAGGCGTCAAGGTTGATGGCGCTGCCCGAGCGCGCCGACCACAAGCGCAAGGTGGTGACCGAGCGCAGCTCGTAACCCGGCACCGCGCTGTCGTAGGCGGTGGCGATGATGTCGTCGGTATCGACCCAGCGCATCCGGCCACCCTCGGTGGCCATGCGACCGCCGAAACGCACCGTGTAGCTGTATTCGGGGCGCATGAACTCCCACGGGTTGCCGTCGACGAGCCAGCCGTCGGGCTCCTCGACCTGCTGGCCGTCGCGGATGCGCTGGGCGAACATGCCGTAGTCGTAGCGGATGCCGTAGCCCATCGCCGGCAGGCCCAGCGTGGCCAGGCTGTCCAGAAAGCACGCGGCCAGCCGGCCCAGGCCGCCGTTGCCCAGGCCGGGGTCGGCCTCCAGCTCGATCAGCGCGTCAAAGTCGGCGCCGAGCTGGGCACAGGCGCTGCGCGTGTCGTCATAGATGCCGACTGCCATCAGCGCGTTGGTGAGCATGCGGCCGGTCAGGAACTCCATCGACAGGTAGTACACGCGCTTGAGATCGCGGTCCTGCGTGGTGTTGACCGTGTCGCGCCAGCTGTCCATCACGCGGTCACGCACCGCGTGCAGGATGGCAAACAGCCAGTCGCGCCGGGTGGCCGAGCGCAGGTCCTTGCCCACCGCATAAACCAGCCGGTTCGCGATCGAGCGGCGCAGCGCCTCGACCGAGTTGGTCGGCCGGTCAAAGAAAAACTGTTCGGTATCGGTCATGGGCAGGGTCCCCTCAGGATTCGGGATGGGCGGTCAGCAACCGCTGGAACAGCGCGCAATAGGCCCGTGCGGCCTCGCGCCAGTCAAAACGCTGCTGCATCGCGTGGCGGCGCACGGCGTCCCATTCGCGCGGACGTTCGGCCAGTGCAAAGGCCCGGTGCAGTGCGCCACGCAGGGCGTCGGCGCTGAAGTCGCAAAAAACAAAACCGGTGGCGCGGCCCGCAGCCAGCGCGTCGGGTGTGGCGTCGGTAACGGTGTCGGCAAGTCCGCCCACACCGTGCACCAGCGGCAGCGTGCCGTAGCGCATCGCGTACAGCTGGGTCAGGCCGCAGGGCTCGAAGCGCGAGGGCACCAGCAGCACATCGGCGCCGGCAATGATGCGGTGCGCCAGCGCCTCGTCGTAGCCGGTTCGCAGGGCGCCCTGGGCGCCGTGCGCCGCCAGCGCCTCGCGCAGCGCCGCCTCGATGCCGGCGTCGCCGCTGCCGAGCACCACGAGTTGCCCGCCGCGCGCCACCAGCTCGTCCAGCACGGGCGGCAGCAGGTGCAGCCCTTTCTGTTCGCTCAGGCGGCTGACCACGCCGAAAACCAGCGCATCCGGGCGCTCTTGCAAGCCCAGCTCGCGCTGCAACGCGCTGCGGGCCAGTGCCTTGCCGGCGAGCCGGTCGTGTTCGAAACGGGCGCCGATCAGCGGGTCGGTCGCCGGGTTCCAGACCGCGTAGTCCACCCCGTTGAGGATGCCGCTGACCCGGCTGGCGCGTTCGCGCAGCACGCCATCGAGCCGGCAGCCTTGCTCGGGGGTCAGGATCTCCTGCGCATAGCGCGGGCTCACGGTGGTGATCGCGTCGGCAAACTGCAGCCCGGCCTTCATGAACGACAGCTGGCCGTAGAACTCCAGTCCGTCGATGCCGAACACCGACCACGGCAGGCCAAGACCCGGCAGCTGATCGGCGGGAAACAGCCCCTGGTAGGCCAGGTTGTGCACCGTGAACACGCTGACGGGGCGCGGTTTGTCGCCGGCCATCAGGCGCAGGTACAGCGGCGCCAGCGCGGCGTGCCAGTCGTGGAGCTGGACAACGTCGGGGCGCCAGTCCGTATCGCCCCCCAGCCCCAGCCAGGCCGCAGCCCAGCCCAGCAGCGCAAAGCGGTCGGCATTGTCGGGCCAGTCTTCGCCGGCAGCGCTCTGGTACGGCCCGCCGCCGCGCTGGTACAGCGCCGGCGCGTCGAGCAGGTACACCGGCTGGCCCGTGGCCGCAACCCGGCCACGCCGGATCAGCGCCGGCTGAGCCAGCTGCTGCAGCACCGCCGGTGCAAACGGTCCGGCGGGCATCAGCGGCGGGGCGTCGTCCAGTTGCACGCCATTGAACAGCGCAGCAAACCCGGGCAGCAGCATGCGGGTGTCACAGCCGGCCGCCGTCAGCGCCAGCGGCAAGGCCGCACCCACGTCGGCCAGGCCGCCGGTTTTCAGCAGCGGGGCCAGTTCGGTGCAGGCATAGAGCAGCTTCACGCGGCAGGCGCCTCCAGCTCGCCGTCAGCGGCCAGGCGATCGAGCATGAACCGGGTGACCAGCACCACGCCCTGTTCGCTGCGCAGGAAGCGCCGCGCATCTTCCTCGGCGTCGTGGCCGATCGTCAGGCCGTCGGGGATGGTGCAGCCGGTGTCCACGATCACCTTGCGCAGCCGGCAGTGGCGGCCAATCACCACGCCGGGCAGCAGCACGCATTCTTCAACGGTACTGTACGAGTGCATGCGGATGCGCGAGAACAGCACCGAGCGTCGCACCACCGAGCCGGAGATGATGCAGCCGCCCGAGATCAGCGAATCGACCGCCATGCCCCGGCGCCCGTCGTCGTCAAACACGAACTTGGCCGGCGGCAGCTGCTCCTGGTAGGTCCAGATCGGCCAGTCGCGGTCGTACATGTCCAGCTCCGGCAGCGTGCCGGTCAGGTCGATGTTGGCCGACCAGTAGGCGTCCACGGTGCCGACATCGCGCCAGTAGGCCGGGGCCCCGGGCGCGCTGCGCACGCACGAATCGCCAAACGGGTGGGCGCGCGCGTCGCCGCGGGCCACGGCGGCCGGAATCAGGTCCTTGCCGAAGTCGCGGCTGGAGCCGGGGGTGCCGGCGTCGCGCTCCAGTGCTTCATACAGGTAGGCCGCATCAAACACGTAGACACCCATGCTGGCCAGTGCATGGTCGGGGCGGTCGGGCATCGGCGCCGGTTGCGCCGGCTTCTCGTCGAAGCGCACGATGCGCCGCTCGGCGTCGACCGCCATCACGCCAAAGGCGCTGGCCTCCTGCAACGGCACCTCGATGCAGGCGACGGTGCAGCGCGCGCCCATGGCCACGTGGTCGGCAATCAGCCTGGCGTAGTCCATCTTGTAGATGTGGTCGCCCGCCAGTACCAGGATGTACTCGGGGCGCTCGGGGCGCAGGATGTCCAGGTTCTGGTAGACCGCGTCGGCCGTGCCCTGGTACCAGGAGGTCTCGTCGATGCGTTGCTGCGCCGGCAGCAGGTCGATGAACTCGTTGAATTCGGTCCGCAGGAAGGACCAGCCGCGCTGCAGATGGCGCAGCAGGCTGTGCGACTTGTACTGCGTGACCACGGCAATGCGGCGCACGCCGGAGTTCAGGCAGTTGGACAGGGCAAAGTCGACGATGCGGAACTTGCCGCCGAAATAGACAGCCGGCTTGGCGCGCCGGTCGGTCAGTGCTTTCAGCCGTGAGCCACGGCCACCGGCCAGAACCAGCGCCACGGTGCGGCGGGCCAGCTGGTGTGCGTCGGGTTGTTGCATGTCGACTCTCCCTGTCGGTGGTTTTGGTGGGTTCGGGACGTGGCCGGGTCAGATGCGACCGTGGGCGTGGACCAGCGCCCGCAGCCGGTTGGAAGGCCGGTCATCGACCTGCAACCAGTCAAATCGCCAGGTCCAGCAGCCTTCGGCCTGGCCCGGCGTGTTCATGCGGTGCCGGCCGTCCAGCCCCAGCACATCCTGAAAAGGTACCACGAGCGTGCGCGCCACCGATTGCGACAGCGACTGGATCATCGCCCAGTGAATTTCCCGGTCGGCCTGCGGGCCGAGGTAGTCGCGCACCGCCTGCTGCTCGGTCGCGCTGGCTTGCTGCCACCAGTCCGCCGTGGTGGTGTTGTCATGCGTGCCGGTGTAGACCACCGTTTGTGGCGCAAAGTTGTGCGGCAGGTAGGGGTTGGCCGGCTTGCCGTCAAACGCGAACTGCATCACGCGCAGGCCCGGAAAGCCGCAATCCTCGCGCAGTTGCGTCACCGAGTCGGTGATGATGCCCAGATCTTCGGCCAGCAGGGCCAGCGGCCCCAGTTCTTTGGCCACTGTGGCAAAAAAGCCGTGCGCCGGTCCGGCGCACCACTGGCCGGCAATCGCCGTGGGTTCGTCGGCGGGAATCGCCCAGTAGGCGTCAAAGCCGCGAAAGTGGTCCAGCCGGACCAGATCGACCAGCGTGAAAAGGTGCGCCAGCCGGTCTTTCCACCAGCGGAAACCGTCGGCGGCCATCGCGTCCCAGCGGTACAGCGGGTTGCCCCAGCGCTGGCCGGTAGCGCTGAAATAGTCGGGCGGCACACCGGCCACGACGGTGGGCTCGCCGGCGTCGTCCAGTAGAAACTGGCCGGTGCGGGACCAGACGTCGGCACTGTGGTGGGCCACGAAGATTGGCGCGTCACCGATGATCTGGATGCCGCGCACATGGGCCGCCGTGCGCAAGGTCTGCCATTGCCGGAAAAAGCACCATTGCAGGAAGCGCCAGAAGCCGATTTCTCCGGCGGCAGTGGCGTCCAGCGCTGCCAGCGCGTCCGGCTCGCGGCGGGCCAAAGCCGCGGGCCATTGCGTCCAGGGCGCGCCGTGGCGCTCCTGCAGCACCATGAAGCGCGCGTAGTCGGTCAGCCAGGCTGCCTGCTGGCGGGCAAATTCGTCCAGCGCCGCGCGATCGCCGGCGTCGGCGTGGCGCCCGAAACCGGCCCAGGCGCGGCGCAGCGCAGCCAGCCGCCACGGCAATACGCGCGCAAAGTCGCAGCGCTGCGAATCGAAGCCGGGGTCGGGCAGCGGGTCGAGCCAGCCGCGCGCGACCAGTTCGTCCAGGTCGATCAGCCACGGGCTGCCGGCGAACGCCGACGGGCTCTGGTACGGCGAGTGGCCGGGGCCGGGCGGACTCAGCGGCAGGATCTGCCAGGCCGACTGGCCGGCCGAGACCAGCCAGTCCAGGAAATGGCGCGAGGCCACGCCGAGGTCGCCCGAGCCATGCGGGCCGGGCAGGCTGGTCAGGTGCAGCAGGATGCCGCTGCTGCGGCGCGCCAACAGGGGATGGGTCATGCGGGATCCGCTTGCAAGGCTTGGGCCAGCACCAGCACGGTCGGCGGGCTGGCGTGCAGCGTGCCGGATGTGACGGGCGGACGCGGCGGCGCCTGCGGCCCGTCCACCCAGGCTTGGCCGCTGTCGAGCAGCCAGCGCCAGGGGCCGGCGGGCAGGTGCAGTTCAACGTCCGCCCGGCCTGCCAGCAGCACCAGCAGCAGCCGCTCGGTGGGCGGCTGGCCGTCTTCGCCCACCGTGATCAGGCAGGAAAGCAGGCGGCCATCGGGCAGTTCCCAGGCCAGCGTGTCCGGTGGCGAGCCGTCGGCCAGCCGCCAGGCGATGTCGGGCGGTGCGGCCCCTTCACGGTGGCCGGTGAACCAGCGCCCATGGCGCAGGCCCTGATACCGGTGGCGCAGCTGAACCAGACCGGCGACCCAGTCCAGATGAGCGGTATCGGCGCCGGCCCAGTCCAGCCAGGTGATGGCGTTGTCCTGGCAGTAGGCGTTGTTGTTGCCCTGCTGGCTGTGGCCGAGCTCGTCGCCGGCCAGCAGCTGCGGCGTGCCCTGGGCGCCCATCAGCGTGGCCAGCAGCGCCCGCTGGCGCCGCTGGCGCCGCTGCGTGATGGCGGGGTCACCGCTCGGGCCCTCGATGCCGGTGTTGTCGCTGAGGTTGAAATCGTGCCCGTCGCGGTTACCCTCGCCGTTGGCCGCGTTGTGCTTGTCGCGATACATCGTCAGATCGGCCAGCGTGAAACCGTCGTGCGCAGTGATGAAGTTGACGCTGGCCAGCGGGCTGCGGCCGTCATGCTGGAACAGGTCGCTGGAGCCGGCCAGCCGCCGGGCGAACTCGCCGCGGGTGCAGTCGTGGCCCAGCCACCAGGCGCGTGCGGTGTCGCGGAACTGGTCGTTCCACTCCTGCCAGCCCGGGCCGAAGCGCCCGATCTGGTAGCCGCCGGGGCCGATGTCCCAGGGCTCGGCGATGCGCCGCACGCGGCCCAGCACCGGGTCTTGCGCCAGCGCGGCAAAAAAGGCGCCGCCTGCCCGGAAAGCCGGGTCGGCAGCGCCGCTGCGGCCCAGCGCCACCGCGAGGTCAAAGCGGAAGCCGTCCACCCCATAGGCCTGCACCCACCAGCGCAGGCTGTCCATCACGAACTGCAGCACACGCGGCTCGGCCATGTTCAGCGTGTTGCCGCAGCCACTCGGGTTCAGGTGGTGGCCGGCGGCGTCGAGCGCGTACCAGCTGGCATTGCCCAGACCGCGCCACGACAGCGTCGGACCCTGGGCGTCGCCCTCGGCGGTGTGGTTGTAGACCACATCCAGAATCACTTCGATGCCGTGGCGGTGCAGCTGTCTCTTATACACATCTCCGAGCCCACGAG